>CABQMM010000082.1 GCA_902465215.1 uncultured Bacillota bacterium | reverse complement strand
GCAGCGTAAACGGGCTTACCTATGTCACGCTCGGAACGAATGCATTTATCTCCGCAAAGGTTATTGACGCGCACGATTACGGCACGCATACGCTCTTCATCGCAGAGGTTACCGAATCGGAAGTTCTTCGTGATATGCCGTCCGTGACCTACGGCTATTACTTCGAGCATATTAAACCGAAGCCGCAGCCAAAGATTGAGGAAGAAAAGCACGGTTATGTCTGCAAAATCTGCGGATATGTCTATGAAGGCGATACGCTTCCGCCAGATTTCATCTGTCCGCTTTGTAAACACGGTGCTGACGATTTTGAAAAGATTTAGTATATTTTTGCCGTAAAATTCTAAGAGTTTTGCAAAGCTTATAGGAGATGTGAAATGGAAAAGATGTTTACAGCTGCGAGTTCTTCTCAGCATGAGATAAAACAGCCACATGATTTATTGGATGCAAACGGCTGCCTCACAGAGGCCGGCTACGCAAAAAGACTGATTTTGAATTATGACCGTTCCGCAATCAAAGCACCGGGATTTAGGATTAAGGAATGGGATTACTATCTTATTGCCTGTGACAGCTTCGCTGTTGCCCTTACCATTGACGACAATTCCTATATGGGACTTGACAGTATTTCGCTCCTTGACTTTGCGATCCCGTGGGAGCATACAAACAGCCCAATTACCGCTTTCACGTTCGGGAAGAAAGATCTTCCTTCATCGAGTGTGTCGGGCGATGTCAAAACAAAAGGAAAAGGCTACTTTATTAACTTCATAAATAACGGCAGTGAGCGCATTCTGGAATTTCACATGGATAATTTCTGTGATAAGAAGCCCATCGACGGCAAAATCACTCTCAATTGCCCTGCCGATGACAGTATGGTGATCGCAACTCCGTTTGCGGAGAAAAAAACGGCCTTTTATTACAATCAGAAAATCAATTGCATGCCTGCGGCCGGATTCGTTGTCTATGGTGACAAGACTTATGAATTCCCGGAAGGAAAGTCCTTTGGAACGCTCGACTGGGGTCGCGGTGTCTGGACATATAAGAACACCTGGTACTGGGGAAGTGCCTCCGGCCTTGCTCCTGACGGGAAGCGGTTCGGCTGGAACATCGGTTACGGCTTTGGTGATACCTCGGCAGCCAGCGAAAACATGATTTTTTATGACGGCAAAGCCCACAAGCTCAGTCAGGTGACTTTTCATATTCCGATGAAAAACAAAAATTACATCACGCACGGCGGATGCTGCGGCGGTTCGTCAGGAAGGTGTGTCGTCACCATGGACATGATTGAAGATTATATGAGTCCTTGGACATTTACAAGTGATGATGGCCGGTTCGAAATGGATTTTATCCCTATTATCGATCGTGCAGCGCTCACGGATGCAAAACTGGTGTCATCGGATCAGCATCAGGTCTTCGGAAAATTTGCAGGAAAGGTCGTTCTCGACGACGGAACTGTCATAGAGGTGAAAGACTTCCTGGGATTTGCAGAAAAAGTAACAAATAAATGGTAACTTTAAAAGGATGAGAAGTTTTTTCCTCTCATCCTTTTTCATTTATTTCACGCTCTATTTGACATATACTTTTTCAACATACGGGCTGGTTGCAAGCTTCAGCATCGCGCCGTATTCCACCGTAAATGCCACAACATCGCCGACCTTATATTCTTTGTCTGAATGTGTCACATCAAGAATTGTGTGGTCGGAAGATCCTCCCATGATTTCAATCTGTGCATCTGTCGGAATCATTCCTCCAAGGTCCGTATCCTGCTTGCCGACTGCGATAATCGCACGCTTCATGATTCCTCTGTCTTCGTAATACGGTTTTTCACCAAAAGCGTCAACGCCCACTTCACCGATCGGAAGGGACGGCTTTTCCTTCAGTTCAACAATCTGTGCTTCGAGCGTAAGGGTATCGTGAACGCATCCCGGAACGGTTTCCCCATAAGCCGTATCGTTTCCGAGCAGGAAGGATTCTCCAAGTCTGAGGTTATTGATTCCTTCCGGAAGTCCTTCTTTCCAAATCAGGTAAATTGAGCTGGAGTTTCCGCCGGAAATCACATTCAGTTTAATTCCAAACTTTTCTTCAATCTTACGCGCAATCGCAACAAGCCCTCCAAGGTTATCCTGCTTCGGAATGATTGCACCGTAGCAGGTCAGGTTCACGCCAACGCCGTAGAGATTGATGTTTTCCATTGTCATAATTTCGGAAACCGCCTCGAAAATCAGGTCTTCCTTCTGATAGAAAATGCCTTCTCTGAGGTCGCCCATATCGATCATCAGCAAAATGTTATGCTTGATTCCTGCTTTTGCAGCCTCTTCATTGAGAAGCCGGATTGTGGAAAGCTCCGAGTTAAAGCTGAGGTCTACGTATTTTACAACATCTGCGACTTCACAGTGCATCGGGATTCTCAGGAGAACGGTCTTCTTTCCGTTTGCTCTTGCCTCGTCTGCGTATGTTTTGATGTTCGCGACACGGGAGTCCGCCATAAAATCAACCGCCGGATGGGCAGCAACCATATGCGCCATTTCTTTATCCGCACAAAGTCCCTTCGTTACAATCATCAGGGAGCAGCCTGCGTCTTCCTTTACAATCTTGGCACATGCGTCCAAATTACTTCTCAGCTTCTTTAAATCAACTACTAATCTTGGATACATTTTTCTTTCCTTTCTTTACCTGCCTTCCGGCCTTTTTGCATTTTTATCTCTGTATGGACAATGCGTTCGCATGCACGCCCAGCATTCATGGTTGCAATTCGGTCTGCCGTCAACCTCACCGCACGCACGCATCACATGCTGCGCCGGGTCGTAGTCATCGTCCCGCGCCTTAGCTGCTGCGCTTTGTGCCTCCTCTGCATTTACGATCAGGTCCGCACCTTTTTTAACGGAGCGGTCGCTGACAAGTGCTTCTGCCTTAGCAGCCTCGACCTCTTCCTTCGTAGCTCCTCCAATCTTTTCGGCAAGGGCTTCCTTGTAATCCGTCAAATCGTAACCCATCGCTTCCATCTCTTCAATGTGCTTCTGCGTTTCTTCTTCTTTCGCCTTGCGCGCCGCGGAAAGTCTCTGAAGCTCTTCGATAAATGCCGCTTTGTTTACAACATGCTCGTTTTCTTTCAGCTCCATGTGCAGGCTCTTTGCGAGGAGTTTAATTGCACCCTGTCTGTGTGTCTTGGAAAGAACGCCCAGCGATGCCATGATATAGTCGTTATCCACAAGGATCTTCACGGACTCAGGCGGATAAAGTTTCATTCCAGTCTCGTTGTCCTTTGCGATTTCTTCCATGATTTCCACTCTGTGCGGAAGTCTCGTGAGCGCGCCTCCCGTGCCCACGATGTATTTGATCTGCGTCAGGTCCTTGCCCTCTGCCAGCGTCTGTCTTCCCGTCGGACCGTACACATACCGGATTGAGCCTGCATGGCGTTCAACTGCCCTCAAAACAGCCTCCTCGGTAAGTCTTTCAACCAGCTTGAATTCGTCTTCATTCTTCGGAATCGCCTTGTAAGTTTCAAGCGTTTTGTCGAGGTCGATGTGGAGCTTTTCTTCACATTCTTTTCTGAGCTTTTCTTCGCCGATGGATTCAATTACCTTCATGCGGTTTACATAAACGCCAAGGTCGCCTTCTACGGTTCTCTTTGCCTTCGGTTCCGGTGCCGTCAAAATTCTCGCAACCGCGTCAGAGTCTTCGGTCACTGCGTGAACATCTGTCGTCGCACCGCCAACGTCGATGGTCATAACATCACCGATGCAGTCATAAAGCAGTTTCGTGCATTCCATAACCGCGCCCGGTGTCGGGATAATCGGCCCATTTACCATGTCGCGCACATGCTCCATGCCCGGGGCTTTCGTAATATTGTCTTCAAACGCATCCTGAATAACCTTTCGGCAAGGCTCTACATTCAGCGTGTCAATTTTCGGATAAACATTGTCTACGAGGTAGAGTCTCTGGCCGCTTTCCTCATCAAAAATCAGCTTCATTTCTTCCTGATTTTCAATGTTTCCGGCATAAACCACAGGCGTGTGCAGACCCATGTTTCTTATCATTTCCGCGTTGTATATCGCAGTATCTCTTTCGCCGTAATCAACGCCGCCTGCAATCAGGATGAGGTTCGGGTTGATTTCCTTAATCTTTGCGAGGTCGCTTCTTCTCAGTCTTCCAACGGTGATGTTATGAATGATGCCGCCCGCGCCAAGTGCCGCTTCTCGCGCAGCCTTAGCCGTCATATCATATACCAGCCCGTGTACTGTCATTTTCAGACCGCCTGCGGCCGATGATGTGGCAAGCATCTCGTCATATTCCAGACTGTCGATTTCCATCTTCCTGCAAAGATCGTCAATCGCGCCCTGCAGGCCGATACGAACATCTCCTTCCAATACGGATGTCGGGGCCTGCCCTTGTGCCCAAAACACCGGATTATCGCTGTCAAGATCCTTAAACGCATTTACAACCGTCGTGGTCGATCCGATTTCCGCAACTAAAACATCTACTCTCATTTTTGTCTTCCTTTCTGTCTGAATTTGTGCTGCCTTCCGCCCTGATTGATGTGAGGTCATGCGCCCCCTATCAGCTTTGGCGTAAGCAACAGTTTTTATAAGTATCGCACATAAAAGCTCATATCTCCCGGCTGATATCCAAGCTTCTTATAAAAAGCCTTCGCTGCCGGATTCGTTTCTTCCGACTGGAATTGCAGTCGTTTGTATCCCTTTTCTCGTGCGTAATCTTCAATTTCCTTCATGACTTGTCTTCCATACCCCTGCCCTTGGTGCTCCGGTACTAGAAACAAATCGTCAATGATCAGTGCAAAGCCTCCGGCCCAAACGCTGAAAATCGTCATAAGGTTTGCAAAACCTATCACATCACCATCCGGCGATTCAATCATAAAAATCGTAATGTGTTCCGGTTTCTTCAATGCCTCGTCAAACACATCGGCAAGTTCTTCGTCCTTCGCTTCGTCCACATGATTCCAAAGGTCGCCATCCTGTACCTCGAAGTTCATAAATTCTTTGTTCAGTCTGACCCACGCCAATTTGTCTTTCGTATCTGCCTTTCGCAACATTTTCATAAACCTCCGCTTTGCTTTTTCCTACAAAAGTTTATTTCTAATCACACTTTCAATCTCCGCAATGTTCAGCGTTCCGTCTGCGCCGTCATAGCTGACAATCAAATTTTTCCACGGCACAATCCCAACGCTCCCATAAAGATTCATTTTCCACTTATGGTGCCTCATATATTCTTCGTCCTCCGGCATCCCGCAGTGTTCCCAATAAAACTGCTCGCTCGTTCGCTTGTTCCTCGGCATAAAATCCGGCGCAACCCGATATGTTCCAATCTCCAGCACCTGCTCATACCGAAACGGTACGTCGTATTTATAGAATGCCTCCGAAATTGCAAGCTCTGACTTAGACCGCACCAGAAGCCCTCTGCTCGTTGTATGAATTTTCCTCTCGGTCTTATAGCTGCTCTGTTCATACGGCTGGCTTGCCCAGTCGTCTTCCTTCGGCTGAGGAAAGAAATACTCTTTCGGAAAACTCCTAAAGCGTTCCGGCATTCTCTCCAGTATGTCGTCCGGTGCAAATGATATGTAACCTTCTAAGGTCTTCTCTAAAATTTTTACATCCTTTTTAAGAATACTTATTTCGCTTTGCAAATAGTTTTTTCTAAGTAAACCTTTTAATACTTTTCCGTCTCTTTTTATAAGATTTCGCCGTCTTTTTCCGTCAATCGTTCTTTGAAATTGAAAGAACCAATCGTCCTTATTGCGTATTTCGTGAACAAGGCTTCCCTCTGGACATTGTGCAAGCTCATTTTGGCTTTTTGCAAGGCGTCCGCTCAAATCAGCCAAAATACGAGCCAAATCCTCCTCAAAATACATCCAAATCCCTCCATTTTTTTACTATTTTGGCTTTTTGATATAGTTTCTCAAATATAGCCAAAATAATCATTACTTTTGGTACATAAAATTGGCTTTAACTTTGTAAATCGTTCAAAAAGCCAAATTCTCCTTCCATGCAGGGCTTTTTCATATTTGTTTTGGTACTGCAGGCTGTAAAAATTGGCTTTTTAAGCTTGATATAATAGATTGTACAACACATTCCAACTTTTTACAACCAGTTATTTTCATTTTATGAAATTTCTGTGTCATGCCATCAAGGCCGCCACTCTCTTATATGCAAAAGTAGGGGCCGGGCCTTCCGGCCGGCCCCCTCAAATTGTTTTGAAATGGCCATTTTCGGCGG
>CABQMM010000081.1 GCA_902465215.1 uncultured Bacillota bacterium | reverse complement strand
ACGGCGGTCTCGACGCAGGTCAGCCTGCAGGCGAATTCGCGGCAAAGACCGCAAGAGGTATCGGCAAACTCCTTGAACACCACATGGTAGATCACATTATCGCATCGCACCTCGGCGTAAACCCGAAGCTGAATGAACAGTTCGCAGAAGGAACTTTAAAATACACACTGGTTCCTCAAGGAACATTAGCTGAAAAGATCAGAGCTGCAGCTTACGGTCTTGGCGGCGTACTTACTCCTACCGGTGTTGGTACACCGATGGAAACGGAAGTTGATGAACTCGGAAGAGAAAAGAAAGTCGTAGAAATCAATGGTAAAAAGTACTTATTCGAATTACCGCTGTATGCTGACTATTCCTTCATCAGACCATCTGTTGCTGACAAATTCGGTAACTACTACTGCTCCAAAGCAACGAAGAACTTCAACTATGTAATGGCTGGCGCTTCCAAGCACACAATCATTGCTCCTGAAAAGTTAGTTGAAGTAGGCGAAATCGATCCTGACTACTTCGCAGTTGCAGGCGTGCTCGTAGATACTATTGTGGAAGGAGAAAAGAAATGGCAGATTTAAAAGTAAGAATCGCGAAAAGATGCGCGAAAGAATTTGAAGATGGCGATTTCGCTAATTTAGGTATCGGCCTTCCGACTATGGTTGCTGACTACATTCCGGATGGCGTAACAGTTACATTCCACTCCGAAAACGGATTCGCAGGAATCGACGCAGTTGCAGACGCTTCCAACCTTGATGTTGACATCATCAACTCCGGTGGTGTATATGTAACAGCAGTTCCAAGAGTAAAATACTTCGACACAGCTGAATCTTTCGGTCTCGTAAGAGGCGGACATGTTAAGGCTACTGTTCTCGGCGCCATGGAAGTTGCTGAAAACGGAGACCTTGCTAACTGGATCGTACCAGGCAAGAAGGTTGCAGGTATGGGCGGTGCTATGGACCTTTGTGCAGGATGCCCTCAGGTTATCATCACAATGCTCCACACTCAGAAAGGCAACCACAAAATCTTAAAGAAATGCACACTTCCGCTTACAGCAGAAAGATGCGTAACTAAGATTATCACTGAAATGGCTGTTATGGAAGTCAGAGAAGACGGTATCTGGGTAACAGAACTTCACCCTGACTACACTTGGGAAGAATTACAGGCTGCAACAGGCTGTGAACTTCACAAGGATGCTAACATGAAGGCTATGGAAGAAGAGTAGAAACTTGTCTTTTTCGCCCACCGCGTTGTCAACTTCGATTTTCTCAGTGCTCACATACTTCAAGTATGCTCCGCGCTTCGAAATCTTGTTTCCTAGCGGTGAACGAAAAATCCGGCGTTTCTAAGAATGCTTGCTAAAATCGCCTGTGGCACACGCCGCAGGCGATTTTTTTTGGCTGCGCCAAGCTCGAGGCGAAAAATCCGGCAAAGTGTTCTAAATTCCCCAAAAGTATTTAGCAAAAAGCTAAATAATTTTCCTGAACCTCTTGCTTTTTTACATGACAAATGATAACATGGATATGTAGCCAAGTACGGCGAAATTGAATATGCAGTTTATAAGGGTAACTAACGGAAGTGGAGTGAGATTCTCCGGCTGTTTCTCAGCAACCGTGATGCGCCGGGCAGGCGACGAGTCGGGAGACGAGTTATTGCTTAGATGTATGAATTCTCTGGGACAGAGTGAGCATCACTTAAAAAGGTAAACATGGCATAAGGATATTCCTGTTAGAGCGGCAGGGACGTTCGCCGGTGGCACTTTTTAGGCTGAAAGAATAGTTGCAGCGATTAGAGCGAGGCAACGGTATTTTAGTTAGCGAATATGCAGACTGTCTTAATGGGCAGTCTGTTTTTTCTTTTCATCCAAACATATAGGCGGCATCGCAAAGGTGCGGTGCTGCCGGTGGCAAAGAGGCATGGAGAACATTTATATGCCCGAGTGATGATTAAAAAGATATTAAAAAAATACGGAAAGGGAGGCAAACAATTTGGGCGACAATAGGCAGAAGCTATCGGAGCAGGTGACGGACAAAGAAGCAAAGCTTTTATCCATTATACGCAAAATGGATTTTGGCGAAGTAAGGGTTGTTGTTACAGACGGTGTTCCAACACGCGTGGAAGAAATCAAGAAAAGTATTAAGCTATAGTTAAAATTAAATAAGTGTCGCACAAAATGGAAACTGACCGGAAAACCGGAGGTTCCGCATGGATGTAATAAACACTGCACAAGTGGTGCAGGCGTTTTATTCACGTCCGGCGGAGCCTTTTTTTTTGCAGTGCGGCGAAAAAAGAGGAGAAGAAATGAAAAACAGAAGAAAATTACTTGCAATTTTACTGGGAGCAGTGCTATGCATCAGTGCAGTATTGCCTGCAGATCCTATGTCATATGTATACGGAGCAGAAACATCCGGCCCGAATGTGAATGATAACGGCACGATTATCGCTGATATTGACTCCCGCTATAATGAGAGCAAACAGCGGGAAGAAATGATTTCATCACTCGGCGAAGATGATATGGAATATCAGATCTGGCAGGAAGGCGAATACGGATTCGGCGGTTTGCGCTGGAGTATATGGGGAAATATGCAGGTTGCTTATACTGAGATCAGCATCAACAAAAAACTGCTCAAAGCCGCATATCAGCGGACTAACGTACCGGTCGAAGTTGAGACGGTACTGGGGAATTTCTGCATAAGCAGTGACCTAATGCGCTACCTAGTTAAAAAGGGAAAAGGCAAGGACATCAAGCTGGTGCTGGAAAAGGGTGAACTCAGCGATAAGGAAAAGAAAATTTATGGCGAGGGTGCGTATGTTTGCAGTGCATACTTCACTTCAGGCGGGAAAAAAATAACCGATTTAGGATCGGAAAGCGTCGAAATTACATTATCAATCAGGGATAAAGTCTCCGGCGCACTCCAAGCCGGACGACTGGACAGCAAAGGAAAATTCCACAGCGTAAAATCCAGATTCGGGGGACAAATCGGAAATTTCCGCTGCAGATTTGATACGAAGCGCTTAGGAACTTTTATTTTGACAAGCAGCACGCGGATAGAGTATGCAAAGAGAGTAACAGCAGTGACATCATCCCAACTTAAGATTAAAACTGTGGGAAAGAAAAACGCAATCGGAATTAGCTGGAAAAAACCGAGCGGCTTTAAGCCGACGGGCTATCAGATAATGGCATCGTCCAAAAAGTCGGGAGCATACAAGAGAATTAAAACCACAAAAAAACTCTCCTGCGTTGACAGCGGCTTGAAAAAAGGAACAAAGAAATATTACAAGGTTCGTCCGTATGCAAAGATTAACGGAGAAAAGATATACGGAAAGTGGTCAAGCATAAAAGCCGCTACTGCAAAATAGCTAATTTTGTATGAAGCAGACAGGTTGATAACAGAAAGAATACAAAGGAGAAAAATCTATGCAGCAGATTTTGGCAGATATATTACATACCATAGGGCAGGCAATGCTCACACCGTGCCTGATTATACTGGCACTTTTGATGATTGCCGCACTATGGCAGATTGGAGACGTGCTAGTCGAATGGTTTAAGGTCAGACGCCCGCACAAGCTCAAAGTAACGGAATTGATTAAGGAAATACACAGCAGCGCGGAAAACGGAGGTGCGGCAGCCATCAGAGAAACGGTTGCAGAAAGTGGTCTGCTTAACAGGCAGAAAAATGCACTTTATCGTGTTCTCGATGCACCGGAGCTGTATACCCACGGTGCAACAATCACGGCAATCGCTGAAAAGGCACTTGCCTCCGAGGAGGACTACTATAACCGCCAAGTGCAGATTACAGATACGATTGCCAAACTCGGACCGTCTTTTGGTCTGCTGGGGACATTGATTCCGCTCGGCCCCGGAATTACTGCATTGGGCAATGGTGACACAGCGGCATTGGCCGCATCTGTGGGAGTTGCATTTGATACAACGATTGCGGGATTGCTGGCAGCAAGTGCTGCGGTTGTAATATCCGGAAGACGCAAGCACTGGTACGGAAACTATATGACAGAGCTGGAAACCGTTATGGAGGCGGTTTTGGAGGAGATTGATACAAATGTTGAACACGAATAAGCGCAGACTGACCCGCAGAGTACACAGCTTTGAAAAGGCGACGCCAAATCCCATGGAGAATCTTGCGAACCTTGTTGATGTAATGCTCGTCTTTGCCTGCGCCTTAATGATTGCCATCATCACATACTGGAATGTGGATTTAACGCAGAGCAAAATCAGCAAAGAAGATTTGGAACCGGTTGATGATATGCAAGAGGCGATTCAAAACGATATTGACTCAGAAGTGCTGCAGTCAAAAGGAAGAGTCTACGAAGATCCGGAAACAGGAGAATTGTATATTGTAACAAACTAAAATGAGGGACAAAATCGAAAATAAAAAAATTCAAAGAATCATACTGATACTTTTTGTGCTGCTGGCTATCTGCGCTTCTTTTCTTTTGATTGCGGAGCAGACACGGGCACCGGAGGGAGCATGGAAAAACGAAGTTTATGCCATCCGGCCGTCCGTTTCAACGTTTCCAAATGTGAAGCTGGATAATATTCAAGGGAATACAAACTTGAGTAATCCGGTAAGACAGGAAGCGAAAGACACCCAAACAGAGACGCCGAAGAGTGAGCGGGCAGAAGCCGGCAAAGTGCCGCGGGACGGCACGAAAGAAGATACGGACGAGCAGGGAAAAGACACCGACGGGCCGGAATTTGAACAAAAATTTGAAGATTTACCAGAAGATGCTTTGGTGCAGACAAGCTTGCAGGTTTCCGACTTGATGAAGGAAATCGGACTAAGCGATTCAAAGCAGATTCTATATGTCAGAAACATCACGGGAGTAGGCAGCGACACGATTTTGCAAAGTGTAAACGGCAGCTATGCGCTGCTTCTCAGTACCAAAGGAACGACCATAATTCAGGTCAAATACAAAGATGCGGACGGGGATACAAAGCTGCACATAAAAAAAATCAACTATGTGCGCCCCGAAGGAAGCACACCTGTGGAAAAGCAGCCTTTGATTCAGACAAACCTCAAAGACAACGGCATATACAACCAGGCAACGCTGAATTTCGATGTATGGATAACGGACTATCGTGGCAAGGCACTTGCATACAGCGATATGGAAGTTATGGTCAACGGCGTTTCCGCAGATTATATCGGGGAAATGAGCCGCCAGACATACAGCACGGAACTTCAAGCCGGAAAAAATACAATCACAATCAAGGTTACCGATGAATATCAGTACACGGTGCAAAAGACATACACTGTGTTTTACAAGACAGGAAAAAGCAGAATTACCATCAGCCTTGAGGCAGGGACAATCGGAATTCCGTATTTGGTAAAACCAAAAGAAATAGATGTTGAGGCTGGAGTTTCTCTGTCGCACGTATTGGATGAATACTTGAAATCAGAAGGATTTACATATTCACATACGGGAAATTTGGACGACGGATTTTATTTGGCAAGCATTCACAAGAAAAATATGATTAAGGGATACAAAATCCCTTCGGATTTAATTGAAAAAATAAAAAAAGACGAGCTGCTATTTGACGAAAACGGCTTTGAAAGCGTAGATGACCTCGGTGAATTTGATTTTTGCCAAGGCTCCGGCTGGATGTATTCCATCAATGACTTATACAGCTCATACGGCTTCAACAGAGCCTATGTTCAGGACGGAGATGTCGTACGGATTCGCTTTACGCTGGCGTACGGGAAAGACATCGGAGGATATGCGGCAATGGAGGGAGCCTACGGCGTTTTGCAGAGCTATGGAAAGGAATGGTAGAGTGCGATATGAATGAGAAAATCACAGCAATTCTGGAGGAAACAGGCAAAGTGATAAAAGGAAAAGAGGAGACTCTTGAGAAAATCCTGATGGCCGTTTTGGCAGAAGGAAATGTTTTGCTGGAAGATGTACCGGGAGTTGGCAAAACCACGCTTGCTCTTGCCTTCAGCAAATCTCTGGGACTCTCGTATAGACGAATCCAGTTCACACCGGACATCATGCCATCGGATATTACGGGTTTTACGATGTATGACCGCCGAAGCGGAGCCTTTCGCTTTCAAGAAGGGCCTGTACTGCAGTGCAGCCTTTTGCTCGCAGACGAAATCAATCGGACAGCAAGCAAAACGCAGGCAGCCTTGCTTGAAGTCATGGAAGAAAAGCAAGTTACGGTGGATGGAGAGAGCCACTCTGTGCAAAGACCTTTCTTTGTAATTGCGACACAAAATCCTGCCGGAACGGCGGGG
>CABQMM010000080.1 GCA_902465215.1 uncultured Bacillota bacterium | reverse complement strand
TTGCGCTACGAAAGACCATGACGACTTTTTGCTCCGGGAAAAAAATCCTCATGGTTACGGGTATGCTTGCAGATAAAGATACCGATACTATATTGAAGGAATTTACGCAGATTACAGGCGACTTTATTGTCACGGAGCCGGTAAATCCACGCAGAATGTCAAAAGAAGAGCTGAAAGCGAAAATAGAGGCTCTGGGCGGCAGTGTAAAAGCGGCAGAAGAGTATGAAGAAGCATTCCGGCTGGCTGCCTGCAGTTCTCAGGACGGCAGTGCGGAAGGCGCAGGCGGATATGATGTAATCCTTTTCGCAGGCTCGCTGTATCTGATAGGAGAAATCCGCACGCTAATCCGAAAGTGGAGAGAAAACACGGAAGCATAGGAACTCGGGAGGAAAAAATATGAAATTTATTTTGCGTTCAACCGATGAGTACGAAAGACTCGTAAAATTTTTCGTTGAGAACCGTCTGGAATTTGACGGCGATGAAGAGGTCGATACCGACATCGTTAAATGCTGGAAAATTACGCAGGCAGGTGCAGACGATTTAAAACATATCAAAGACAGCGCGGGAAAAGACGGGGACTGTTTAGTTGCAGGCTGTGTTTTAGCGCTTCGCGAGGGGAAATATATCATCGACGGAATTGCGGTCGATAAGACTTTGCGAAAATTCGGTCTGGGGAAGATGCTGATAAATAAGGCGAAGGAAGAAGTCCTTTCGAGAGGCGGAGATGCACTCTATCTGGTTGCCAGAGCGCCCGAATTTTTCAGACGGCTGGGCTTTGAAACAATACCTGCGGACAATGCACCGAACTTCTTCGAATGTAAATACTGCCCGCAGTACGGGACGGAATGTCATCCCGAAATAATGAAACTGGACTTAAAATAAGATAGAAAATATTCAGGAAAGAAGAAGCAGTTAAAGATGAATTACGATAAACTTTTACAGGCAATTCTCGATATTGCGGAGGAAATGCTGATTGCAGGCGCAGAAGCAAGCCGTGTAGAGGACAGCGTAAACCGCATGTGCGATGCTTACGGCTGCGATCGGGTGAATGTCTTCGTAATCACTTCAAATATTCAGGTTACAATGGAAGACCCAAATGGGGAGATTATCACCCAGATTCGGCGTGTAACACGCAGCGATGTCAACTTCGACAGACTGGATTACCTGAACAACCTTTCAAGGTTTATCTGCGCAAACCTTCCATCGGTGGAAGAACTCAGAAAAAAGTTTGATGAGGTTATGCAAAGAAAACAGCAGCCTTTTGCGTTCAGCCTGCTCAGCGGCATGGCAATCGGCGGCAGCTTCGCCGTATTTTTCGGCGGAAATCTCATGGACGGCATTGCGGCGGCATTGACAGGACTTGCGACTGTCGCTCTGAATCGGGTAATTGAGAGGCTTGGACAAAACTCGCTCGCAAATATCTTTTCGGTATCTTTTGCAGCGGGTCTACTCTCTGTATTGACGGTTTATCTTGGAATCGGCGTACATACCGATAAAATTATGATTGGCGTCATCATGCTTTTGATTCCGGGAATCGCTTTGACAAACGGAGTGCGGGATATGCTGACGGGCGATCTTGTTACGGGAATGCTGAGGGTGGTGAATGCGGTAATGCTTGCAATCGCGATTGCGTGCGGATTTGCGCTTTCACTCTTTCTTACGAGAGGAGGGCTGATATGACAACACAGATTACAGCCGCATTGATAGGCTCCTTCGGTTTTGCGGTCTTTCTTAAAATGAAGGGAAAACAGATTGTTCTGGCAGGCATCGGAGGCGGAATTACATGGGCGCTGTACCTTTTGCTGGAAAGTACATTGGGCGGCGTGTTCCTTCCGAATCTTTTAGCGGTCGATTTTGTCGGTATTTATGCGGAAGTCATGGCGCGCGTCAACCGCGCTCCGGCAACGATTTTTCTGACAACGGGAGCGGTTCCGCTGATTCCGGGAGGCAGCCTGTATTATACAATGCTCGGACTGGTCGAGCAGGACGAACAGCTCTTTGCGGACAGCGGAACGAAAGCGGCGGTTATCGCGCTGGCAATTGCACTCGGCTTCGTATGCGTTGCGATTGCAAACAATTTTTATATACGGATTCGTAAATGAGACCGGTTTTAAGGAGGTCCTTAGATGAGAGCTTGGATAAAGAAACATAAAATCATCATGATTCTTTTGCTGGCAGCGATATGCGCTCTGCTCGTAAAAGGAATTTTCTTCAAAGACGAAACAGCAGGATACGTGGAGGAAACCGCAGAGAGAAGAGATATCGTTACATATAACAGTTTTGTGGGAAATGTGGAGCCTGCGTCCGATTTTAATCTGGTCGCACAGGCATCCGAGGAAGCTGTACAGGTTCTCGTTGAAAAAGGTGACAAGGTAAAGGCAGGTCAGGTAATCGCACGGCTTGATACGACGAATATCGACTATAATATCAGCCTTCAGGAAGCGACCCTGAAAACGACGAAGAAGAGCAATAAGTATAATATTTCCGACGCAAAACGCGGATACGAAAACTACAAGGAGACCATCGACAAAGGTCTCAACAGCAGTCTGGAAAGCGCAAGGATGCAGATGGAAACTGCGGAAAAGGGCGTGAACGACGCACAGAAAGAATATGATAAAGCAAAGGCTTCGATTGAAGACGGAAGCTATGAAAGCATTCAAAGCGTATATCTGCAGCGTGAGCAGGCATACCGTGCATATGATATTGCCAGAGATGCAGCTTCCGATGCACGCTCTTATTACAACGATGCATGGAGAGCTTACCGTGATGCGCAGAATGCGGCAGATGTGACACCTGCGGAAAATCCTGCGAAAGCTTCGCTGGAGTCCATGGCTGCTTCGCTGAAAACCGCTATGCAGTCAGCTGAAGTGCAGATGAACTCCGCAGAGCGTTCTGTTGACAGCGCAAAGGGCTCTTATGATGATGCCTGCAAAGCGTTCGACAATGCGAAAAAGAATATTTTGGACAAACTGGAAGATGCGATTGAAAACGCACAGATCAGCTATGACAATACAAAGAAGAGTTTCGATGTCATTCAGCTTCAGGTAAACCAGCAGCTTGAAAGTTTCGAGGCAACGCTCGAAAAGACAGAAGCGCTCAGCGATGTCAGTGCGGCAGAAATTCAGCTTGCCAGTCTCAAAAGTACGAGAAAAGACTATGTAATTACAGCGCCGATAAGCGGAACGGTAACCGATCTTCTCATTGAAAAAGGAGATATGGTTACGATGGGAATGCCGATTGCGACGATTGCAAATCTGGATACGATGCAGGTTTCCATCAAGGTAGATGAGTATGCTATCAAGAATGTTTCGGTTGGAAGCCCTGTGAAGATTTATATTGACGCTTTGGAAAAAGACTACGAAGGTACTTTGATTGAGGTGGACAGAACCGCAACCGTAGAGGGCGGCGTTTCCTATTTTAACGCAAAGGTCAGCTTTACGCCGGATGAAGCTGTAAAAAGCGGCATGAGCGTGGAAGTGAAACTCACGCGTGTGGATGAAAAGGATGTGGTGAGTCTGTCGCAGAACAGCCTGCAGTACCATGATGACAATACCGCGTACATCTATGTGAAAGATGAAAACGGAAAGATGGTCGAAAAGACTTTAGAACTGGGCGCATCGGACGGCATATATGTTCAAATTACGGAAGGATTGAGTGAAGGAGACAAAATTTTCTATCCGAAGAAGTTCATCTTTAACATGGAAGATATGGACTCCATGCGCGAAGCAAGAAACTCAATGATGCTGGGTGAATAACGATGGCAGGAAAAGAAATTTTGAGAATGGAGAAAATCGTAAAGCAATATGCGATGGGCGATGAGATTTCCACAGTCTTGAAAGGTATCAATCTAAGCGTCAACGAGGGCGAGTTTTTAGCGGTTCTCGGTCCGTCCGGCAGCGGAAAATCAACGCTGATGAACATTATCGGATGTCTGGACACGCCGACTTCGGGCGATTATTATCTTTCCGGCAGACACATATTCAATCAGGACGAAAAGACGCTCGCGCGGATTCGAAGCAAAGAAATCGGCTTTATTTTCCAGTCTTTCTATCTTCTCCAGAGGCAGACTGCGCTGGATAATGTCATGCTTCCCCTGATTTATGCGGGAATGGGAGCAAAGGAGAGAGAGCAGCGCGCAAAATCCATGCTGGAGCGCGTAGGGCTTGGAGATAAAATGTATCACTTTCCGAATCAGATGTCGGGAGGACAGCAGCAGAGAGTTGCGATTGCAAGGGCAATTTCAACCAACCCGACGATCTTGCTTGCGGATGAACCGACCGGAGCACTCGACCAGAAAACAGGAGCGCAGGTTATGGACATTTTCAATGAGCTGAACGCGGAGGGCAGAACGATTATTATGATTACGCATGACGCGAAAATCGCAAAGCATGCAAAACGCATTGTACGGATTCTCGACGGAAATCTCAGCGAGGGAGGTCTGGAAGATGCTTAAATTCGGAATGTTGAAACAAAGCGTCATCATGTCGGTGCAGAACATCATCAGCAATAAAATGCGTACATTTTTGACCACGCTGGGCATTATCATCGGTGTAGCCGCAGTTATTGCGATGGTGACGACGGTTTCCGCCGTTTCCGATTACATGATGAACGAGTTTTCCAGTCTCGGTGCGGGAACACTGACGATTACCGCACCGGGAACCCCTTTAAAATACGGGCTGACGGAAAATGATTTGACGGAAATCGAAGAAATGGAAAATGTCAAGGGAATTGCACCGTCCGTAAGTGTAATCGCCAAGGTTGTCCGAAACGATTATGTCAGCGATGATGTCACGGTCACGGGGAAAAACGAAACATATTTCCAAAAAAATGATGAAATGGTTACATACGGAAGAGCTCTTACCGCGCAGGACATGGATGGCACCGTGAAGGTCTGCCTGATCGATGATGAGCTTGCCAAGACTTTCTTTTTAGGTGAAGATCCTTTGGGAAAGACAATCAGAGTCGGAGGAATCACCTATACGGTGGTTGGGCTTTGCGACCCAGATGACACGATGACAACCATGATGATCGGCGTGAAGGAAAGCGACGGAACAATTTATATTCCATACAAAAATGCTTTGAACATGAACGGAAGAAGCAGCGTGAACAATCTGGAGGTTTACATTGATAATACGGACGAGACGGATGATTTAGTGGACAGACTGGAAGCCTATCTTGACAACACCTTCAACAATGCAGACAATGCCTACAGCCTGATTAACATGGAAAGTCTCATGAAAATGATGGATACGATGTATGACATGATGACAAAGCTCCTGGCAGGTATAGCATCGATTTCGCTTATGGTCGGCGGCATCGGCATTATGAATATGATGCTGGTCAGCGTGACGGAGCGGACACGGGAAATCGGACTGCGAAAAGCACTCGGCGCGGAACCGAAGATTATTCAGCTTCAGTTTTTGATTGAGTCTGTGATTTTGTCGCTGATTGGTGGAATCATAGGAATTATCATAGGCGAGCTTCTTTCCTATATCGCGCTTGACGCAATCGGAACGGACTTTGCAATCAATGTTTCGGCGGTTACGCTCGGCTTTGGCTTCTCACTGGCAGTCGGCATTATTTTCGGCTGGGCTCCTGCAAGAAAGGCGAGCAGACTGAACCCGATTGACGCGCTTCGCAGCGAATAAATAAGAAATCGGCATACTTTTCCTCTTTGGTAATAAACTGTATAAACAGAAAAAACTTTAGGAGGAAAAGATGGAGAGCAATGTAGCGGAACTTTGCGGCGTGGTACTTTCAGATTTGAAATTCAGCCATAAAACATACGGAGAAATCTTCTATACATTCGTGCTTGGGATTGAACGCAGAAGTGGGTATATCGACGAAATCAATATCATGGTTTCGGAGCGTTTAATCTTTGAAAATCCACCGCGCGAAGGCGATTTCGTGGAAATAAAAGGGCAGGTGCGGACTTACAACGAGATTATCGACGACAAAAATAAACTGAATGTTGTTGTCTTTGCCAGAGAAATCTATCTGAGCGAGAACTTCGGATATAACGAAAACTATATCTATTTAGAGGGTTTTCTTTGCAAAGCGCCTTTGAAGCGTACATCGCCTCTGGGGCGTGAAATCTGCGACCTGATGCTTGCCGTCAACCGAATGTACAATAAATCGGATTACATACCGTGCATTGCCTGGGGCAGAAACGCGGGCTATGCCGAAAAACTCGGCGTCGGTACGAAGCTGGTAATCGAAGGACGCATTCAGAGCTGCGAGTATAAGAAAAAGCTTGAGGACGGCACTGCGGA
>CABQMM010000079.1 GCA_902465215.1 uncultured Bacillota bacterium | reverse complement strand
ATGTGCGAAGAGGGATGTACTACAAAATACAGGATTTTTCCTTCTCAAACATAGACAAATTTTCAACGGCAAGCCTGGTAACCCGGTTGACGACGGATGTTTCCAATGTGCAGCAGGTCTTTCAGATGATGACGCGAATCTGTTTCCGCGCACCGGCAATTTTAGTATTCGCATTAATCGCTTCGTTCAGCGTGAACCGCGAGCTTTCGCTGGTATTCCTTCTGAGCATGCCAATTCTGGGAATAGGAATCTTCTTCTTAATCAGTCGTGTGCAGCCGATTTTCGAGCGCGTGTTCAAAACCTACGACAAGCTGAACAATGTCGTGCAGGAAAATCTTTACGGAATGAGGGTTGTAAAATCGTTCAATCGTCAGGATTTTGAGACGAAAAAGTTTACCGATATTTCGGGCAGTATTTATAAAGATTTCTCAAAAGCAGAAAAGACGATGGCATTCGGTATGCCGCTCATGCAGTTCTGTATGTACGGCTGTATGCTCATCATCTGCTGGCTCGGCGCCAGAATGATTGTGGCGAGCGGAAACAACGAGCTTCTGGGGCTGACCTGTGGGCAGCTTCTGAGCATGATTACCTACTCCATGCAGCTTCTGATGAGCCTTATGATGATTTCGATGATTTTCGTTTTCATTACGATGTCAAAGGCTTCGGCAGAACGAATTGTTGAGGTTCTCGATGAGGAAAGCGATTTGCACAATCCGGAAAATCCGATTACCGAGGTTGCAAGCGGGGATATTGACTTTGAACATGTTGATTTCACATACAGAAAGGATTCCGACAAAAATGTCCTCGACGATATCAATCTTCACATCAAGGCCGGCTGGATGGTCGGTGTGCTGGGCGGAACGGGTTCATCGAAATCCAGTCTGGTGCAGCTGATTCCGCGTCTTTACGATGTGGCTTCCGGCTCGGTAAAGGTCGGCGGCAGAGATGTGCGGGAATATGACATTGAGAGCCTTCGCGCACAGGTTGCGATGGTGCTTCAGAAAAATGTTTTGTTCTCAGGCACGATTAAGGAAAACCTGCGCTGGGGCGATGAAAATGCAACGGATGAAGAAATGATACACGCCTGCAAAGTTGCCTGCGCGCATGACTTTATCATGGGCTTTGAGGACGAATATGATACACATATCGATCAGGGCGGCACCAATGTTTCCGGCGGACAGAAGCAGAGGCTGTGCATTGCCAGAGCGCTGCTGAAGAAGCCGAAGATTCTGATTTTGGATGACTCGACGAGTGCCGTGGATATGAAAACGGATGCTTTGATCCGAAAGGCTTTCCGTGAGGAACTTCCGGACACGACGAAAATTATCATCGCGCAGCGAATTGCTTCCGTGCAGGACGCAGACATGATTATCGTCATGGACGATGGAAAAATCGACAGCGTCGGCACGCATGAGGAGCTCATGAAGTCGAGCCTGATTTATCGTGAAGTTTACGAATCGCAGAACAAAGGAGGTGAGGGCAATGAGCAGACACAGCGAAAGTAGACCGATGCGCGGCGGAATGAGGCATGGCAGAGGATTTGCGCCGGGCGGCAGCTTGAAAAACATGGATAAAATGGCTGTGAAGCGCCTGCTTGCCTACCTCGGAGTCTATAAGACAAGATTGATTTTCGTTGTCATCTGTATTTTGGTCAGTGCGGCGGCCAGCGTTGCGTCCTCCCTGTTCTTACAGACTTTGATTGACGGATATATTCAGCCGCTGCTGCTTTCGCCGAATCCGGTGTATACGGGGCTTTTGAAAGCGATTATCGGCTTAGGTGTGATTTATCTGGCAGGTGTTTTAGCGGGACTGTTTTACAACCGTACGATGGCGGTGGTTTCGCAAAAAACGCTGAAAGATATTCGTGACGAGATGTTTGCGCATATGCAGACTTTCCCGGTTTCCTACTTCGACCAGAGGACGCATGGCGAGGTAATGAGTTATTACACGAACGACACGGATACGCTCCGGCAAATGATTTCCCAGAGTTTGCCGCAGCTTTTCTCTTCGGTGGTTACGATGATTGCGGTACTGGGCTCCATGCTTCACCTCAGCATATGGCTGACGCTGATCGTACTGGTATTTACCGTATTGATTCTGTTCATCGTTAAGAAAATTGCCGGAAAGAGCGGCGGATATTTCATGTCCCAGCAAAAAAATCTGGCGGATGTGAACGGCTATATCGAAGAGATGATGAACGGACAGAAAGTCGTAAAGGTTTTCTGCCATGAAGAAAAGGCGTGCGAGGCTTTTGATGAGAAGAATGAGCGGCTGCGCGAAAGCGGAGCGAACGCAAACGGTCTTGCAAACATGCTGATGCCGCTGATGGGAGCGCTCGGCTATGTGCTTTATATCATCATTGCACTGGCAGGCGGCGCTATGGCGATTGCGGGCCTCGGAAATGTTTCGATTGGCGGTGAGCCGGTTCTGACGCTCGGAACCATCGCGGCGTTCCTGACGCTTTCGAGAAACTTTATCAACCCGATCGCACAGGTTTCGCAGCAGCTCAACTCGGTGGTAATGGCACTGGCAGGCGCGGCGAGAATCTTTGAATTTCTCGACCAGCCGTCCGAAGAGGATCACGGAACTGTGACACTGGTTAATGCGCATGAGGACGCAGACGGAAATCTTACGGAATGTAAGGAGCATACCGGAATCTGGGCTTGGAAGGACGGCGGGAAGCTGATCCGCATGAGAGGCAAAATCAATCTCAAGGATGTGGATTTCAGCTATGAAGAGGGCGTTCCGGTCCTGCATGATATTACCGTTTATGCAGAGCCAGGTCAGAAGGTTGCGCTCGTAGGCGCGACCGGCGCAGGAAAGACGACGATTACCAATCTGATAAACCGTTTTTACGATATTGACGACGGAAAAATTCAGTACGATGGTATCAACATCAATCGGATTTGCAAAGAGGACCTGCGCCGTTCCCTTGGCGTGGTGCTTCAGGATGTAAACCTGTTTACGGGCAGTGTGATGGAAAACATCCGCTACGGCAGACTGGATGCGACGGACGAGGAATGTATACAGGCGGCAAAACTTGTAAATGCGGACGGATTCATCCGTATGCTGCCGAAAGGCTATGATACCGTGCTCGAGGGCGACGGAAGCGGTCTGTCGCAGGGACAGCGCCAGCTGATTTCCATCGCGCGTGCGGCGGTTGCCGACCCTCCGGTTATGATTCTGGATGAAGCAACTTCCTCGATTGATACGCGTACCGAAACCATCGTGCAGCGCGGCATGGATAATCTGATGAAGGGAAGAACCGTGTTTGTCATCGCGCACAGGCTTTCGACTGTTCAAAACTCGGATGTCATCATGGTGATGGAAAACGGGCGGATTATCGAGAGAGGAAACCACGAACAGCTCATCGCCGAAAAGGGAAAATACTATCAGCTTTACAACGGAGCTTTTGAGCTGGAATAAAGAAACAAAAATAAGGCGGCACATGAACGGAATCTGACCGTAAATGCACCGCCTTTTCTATTGGAACAATACAGCTTATTTCTTATTTTTCTCGCTGCTCTTATAAAGCAAAAGTCCTGCAATCGTTACGCCTGCGAAGAAAATCAGGTAGAACAGGATTGGACAGGAGAACCCGCCTTCTGCGGCTGCCGCCTGATAAGGCTGCCAGCCGTGCGCGTAAAACGCCGCGAAAATCATGAATAAACTTCCGCAGATGCCGAGCGTCGGCGCAACATATCTTTTGACCGTGCTCAGACCTTCCGCCTTTTTCATAAACAAAATGAAAATCGGTATGTAAAGCGCATAAATCGTTACAATCGGAAGCTCAGAAGAATCAAAGCCGAAAAGTCCGAACCAGTTGAAACTCGCTAGGTTGGAACTGTAAAAGAAGAAGAACCAGAACCCGCAAAGCAGCAGTCCGAAGATGGACGCATTGTTCGGCATATTGGTTACATTATCAACCTGCGAATACATTTCCGGGTGAGGACCGACTTTTCTGACTGCGATGGAGTAAATGCCGCGCGTACAGCCGAGCATCAGTCCGTTCAGCGTACCCATGCAGGAAATTGCAACGAAAACATTCAGGATATTTCCAAATGCGGTTCCGAATACATTCGTGTAAGCAACGGTCGCACCGTCATTAATCAGAGTTTCTACCGTAGCACCGCCTGCAACACCGATATAGTAGAACAGGTAGATTGCAACGATGATAATGCCGCCTGTAATCAGCGCAATCGGAAGATTTTTCTTAGCGTCTTTCAGTTCTGCATTGATGGAGGTTGCGATAATCCATCCCTCATATGCGAACGAAGTAGCTACAACCGCACCAAAAAGAGGGTTTCCGCTTGTCTCAGCTCCAGCATAGGCAAGGTTTTCCATCAAAACACCGTTTTCCGAAACGAGTCCAACAATGATGCCCACGACAGCCATGAGTCCGAGTGGTATTAACTTAATGATTGTAGTTGCAACTTGAAAATGTCCGGCGATTCTCGGAGAGAGTGCATTGATGGCATAAGCAGCGCAAAGAAAGAAAAGTGAGAGTGCCATACATTCAGGTCCGATTACACAGCCGCCTTCTGAAGCGGGAATGACTAAGGTGAATGTATCAGGGAATGCGGATGTTAAAAAAACAAGTGTGTATCTGGCGGAAAGCCATGCCAGAACGGATGTAAGCGTCGGATAATATATGATAGTCAAAAACCAGCCGACCACATAGCAGTACTTAGAACCCACCGTCGCTTCGGCGTAGTCCACGATGCCGTTTACTTTCTCATATTTCGTCGCCATAATTGAGAATGCCCAGATACAGCAGAGCATAATAATACCGCCGATCAGCCATGCCCAGATACCCATGACCATATTTCCTTCGGTTTTTTGAAGGATTGTCTGGGCTTTAAAGAATACGCCAGAACCTACTACAATACCGACTACCATGCAGATTGCGGTAATCAGGCCGTATCGTCTGTGAAGACCATTTTCCATATTCAGTTTCTCCTTACCTTTGATTTGTCCGAAAAATTCGGAACTATAATTTTCACAACATTTTCTGAAAATTATTGAGCCACACAAACTTTAAAAGAAAAATTAATGCATTTACAACATTTCTGAAAAAGTGTAGACTTATTTTACCATATTTCAAACACAGAAACAAGGCTTTTTTTAAAAAAATAACAAATTGTGGCAAATAAAAGTTTTTGCATATGTTTTTTCAAAGAAATATGATATACTGTAAACGGATTTGAAATTTATTTATTCACAGGAGGGTATGGCATATGAGATACCGCACATTGCTTGCATTGTGCATGATGATTCTTTTAACTGCGGCATTTGTGCCTGTGGAAGCCTATGCGCTGACAGAGGTACCGGAGGTGCCATTTCCGTCCCAGGACGAAATTGTGGCTTATGCGCAGGAACATCCGCCGGGGGAAACATATTTTGACATTAACGGAAACCAATTAAAAGATTACAAAATCAGTTTTGAGCAGACGCCGAGCCTTTCAAAGCCTTATCAAGAGGGTGAGCTTGCTTTAAAGGAACAGATTGCGGCGTTAAATACAGTAAGATTGATTCGCTATATTGCGGGAATTTCGGATAGCATGTACTTATTCGATCCTTATGCAGATATGGCGCAGTCGGCAGCGCTCATCAATTATGTAAACGGAAAAGCTTCGCACAGCCCGAAACGGCCGGAGGGCATGGACATCGGACTTTCCGCGATGGCGATGGAAGGCGCGCAGAATTCCAATATCGACCATACTGTATGGCAGAACAACAGCTTGAAATCCTCGATTCTTTACGGCTGGATGTACGATA
This sequence comes from uncultured Bacillota bacterium, assembly GCA_902465215.1. GTDB lineage: Bacteria > Bacillota > Clostridia > Peptostreptococcales > Anaerovoracaceae > CAG-238. The sequence continues at coordinate 506 of CABQMM010000079.1, read as the reverse complement.
GTGATTCAGCGAATATCAAGACTCTCGGACACCGCAGATGGATTTTAAACCCGTCTTTAGTAATGACGGGCTTCGGTTCAGTCACCGGCTCCAAGGGAACGTTTAATACAATGTATGTAAGGAATGAAGGAAAAAATACGGAAAATATACGCGGCATTTGCTGGCCGGCATATAATACACCGATTTCGTTTTTTGATCCGAACTCCGCATGGAGCATTTCACTCGGAGAAGAAGTGGACGCAAGCAGCGTTGTCGTTTCCCTGATCCGAATTCGGGACTATAAAATCTGGACTTTTAGTTCGGCTTCTGCGGATGGGAATTTTTATGTAAACAATCAAAACTATGGACAAAAAGGCTGTATTATCTTTAAACCGAAGAATATTGGAGAGTTCCTTCCGGATGATCGATTTTCAGTATATGTTTCGTATAATGACAAGAACATCGGCTACGAAGTCAATTTCTTTGATTTAGAGCATTACTATTCGACCGGACCGTCTGCAATTACT
>CABQMM010000078.1 GCA_902465215.1 uncultured Bacillota bacterium | reverse complement strand
TAGAATTAATGATTCCCGTCCACGCTATCGTTATAATATTCTTTTCTGAACCTCTGCCGCAGGAAACCATCACTGCGGGTACCGGGCTGAGAACAGCGCCCGGCTTAAATGTCTTCTTATTTTCCATTTCTGAGCCTTTCTAAAATCTTTTGAAAATCTTTCGGAAGAGGTCTTGTAAATTCCATGTATTTCCCCGTCGTCGGATGCACAAATCCTAAAACCTCCGCATGAAGAAGCTGTCCGTCTGCAGCGATTGCCTGCTTTGACGGTCCGTACAACGGATCTCCGACCAGCGGATGCTTGATATATGCCATATGTACGCGAATTTGATGGGTTCTGCCCGTCTCCAGCCGCGCCTCAATCAGAGTATACTTTCCAAAGCGCTCGACTACCTTCCAATGCGTCACTGCCCTCTTCGAGTTCTGCTGTGTTACCGCTTGCCTGAGTCGGTTCTTCGGGTCACGCCCAATTGACGCGTCCACCGTTCCCTCATCTTCGCTGAAATTGTTGTATACAAGCGCTTTATACCGCCTTGTGATGCTGTGCTCTGCAAGCTGCGCGGAAAGCGACTCGTGCGCTTTATTATTCTTCGCTATCATCAAAAGTCCGCTCGTGTCCTTGTCAATCCGATGCACGATTCCCGGACGCACAACGCCGTTGATGGAGGAAAGCCTGCCTGCGCAGTGAAACATAATCGCATTGACAAGTGTTCCGCTGTAATTGCCGACCGCCGGATGTACGACCATGCCCTTCGGCTTATTCACAACCAGAACATCGTCGTCCTCATATACAATATCGAGTGGAATATTCTCCGGCTCGATTACAAGCTGCTGCGGCTCGGGAATCGTAAGCTCCACGCAGTCTCCAGCTTTAACTTTATACTTTTTCGAGGTCATCGGCTCGCTGTTTAGGACCACGCCGCCTTCCTCAATCAATTTTTGGATAAAGCTTCGGGAAGTTTCCGGCAATAGCAAAGAAAGCACTGAATCAATTCGAGTGCTTTGGTTTTCTTCGTCTATATAAAATGTAAAGCGATTGTTCTCACTATTCTGCGTCATTTGCTTCCTCCGGTTTATCGAATTTAAAAATGTAAATAACCAAAAGCAGGCAGCCTGCGCAGACGGCAATATCCGCAATGTTAAAAATCCATTCCCATCCCGGAATTGCAGTGAAGTCCAAAAAATCCGTCACGCTGCCTTTCCAGATACGGTCAATCAGATTTCCGATTCCGCCTGAGACAATCATTTCAATGGCAAGCAAAAGCGTCCAATGCGCCTTTGGGTGTTTTTCCATATACCACACCGCCGCGGCCATCGCTGCAACAGGAAGCGCCGTCAAAAGCAGCAGATTGCCCTCGAAAAGGCTCATCGCACCGCCCGTATTGGAGATATGTGTGATTTTGAAAAAATCACCGATTACCGAAAAGGACTCTCCAATCTGCATCGTATTTCGAACCAGCAGCTTCGCCGCCTGATCGATGAGGATGATTGCTGCAATTATGCAGTATCTGAATTTTCTCATCGAATATTCACCATGGTTTTCTTGAGGTCAACCTTTTCTTCTGCAGCCGGCTGTTCTTCCTTTTCAGGTGCAGATTCAGGCGCACTTGTCACGGAAGCTTCCTCAATCCTCTTTCCGTTGTAATCAGTCATGGATGCCGGAAGGAAATCCTTCTCAAAATCCTCGATGATGTCATTTCCCACGAAATCCAGACGCTCAAGCTCCGATTCAAGCAGGTTCTTATATCTTCCTCTGAGCATTTCCAGCTTGGTTCTCAGTCGGTTGCCCTCTTCCGTAAGCTTGGAAATTGACTCCTTCGCATCTTTCGTTATGATATTGGCTTCCATCTCTGCATTTTTCAGCAGAATTTCCGCCCGTCTTTCCGCGCTGGCAGCGATGTCATTCATCAGCGACTTTGCGGCTTCCAGCGTTTCATATACCGTTGTCTCGGTGTTCATGTGCTTGTCCACCTGCACATGGGCTTTTCCAAGCTCTTCTTTTAGCTGCCTGTTTTCACGGATTAATTTTTCCATATCCAGAATCACTAAATCCAAAAAATCATCCACTTCATCCGGGTCATACCCTTTTTTTGTTCTCGAAAACTGCTTATTTTCAATATCCGAAGGTGTAATCATCTCGTTCCTCCCATCGTCGTTTCTGCTTTAGCAAGCATTTTTCTATGCCTCGCTATCTGCCTGTCCACGGGCTTTTGCTTGCACCGAAGTCAAAACCGCCTCGTTCTTCCTGATTTGTCGTAATATCCACTTTTTCCGGTGCAAAAATAAAGATATTATTTGCTACCTTCTGCACATTTCCGTTCAGCGCATAAGTTGCTCCGCTCAGGAAATCGAAAATCTTCTTAGCCGTCTCTGTTTCAATCTTTTCTAAATTGATTACAACCGGACGTCTGCCTTTCAGGCTGTCTACAAGCTTCGGACATTCGTCAAAGCTCTTCGGCTCAATTACAACAAGTGTAAAAGTGCTGGTGCCTGCGATGGAGAGTTTCCTTTCCGCTGAAATTGATTTGGAATTATCCGGAAATTGAGATTTCGGCTGAAAAGATCCACCAATCGGCTTGCGCACGGTGGTTTCTTCTTTCATTGCCTGTTCTTTCGCAGCCGCAATTTCCTCCGGCGAAAAATCATCATCCGGAACCTCTTCGATTCCTACCAATTTCTTTAAAGTGTCTGAAAATCCCATTTTAGTTTCCTCCCATTTTTCTCGAGTAGTCTCTGGCTCCGAATATCGATGTCCCGACTCTTATCAGCGTTGAGCCTTCTTCAATCGCAACCTCAAAATCGTTTGACATTCCCATCGAGAGATATTTGAAATCAATCCGAGGGTTGCTCGATTTTCCATATTCGTCGTAAAGCTTCTTAACCGCTGCAAAATACTGCGCCGCATCTTCCGGATTGTCTTCAAACGGCGCGATGCACATAAGACCGCGAATCCGGATGTTCGGGCAGTTTTCCAAAATGTCCTCAATCAGTTTTCCGGTTTCCTCCGTCGTAATGCCGAACTTGCTTTCTTCCATCGCGGAGTTGACCTGAATCAAAATGTCCATCGTAATGCCGTGCTGTGCCGCACGCTTATCAATTTCCTCCGCAAGCTTCAGTGAATCCACGGAGTGAATCATGCACACTTTGTCGATGATATATTTTACTTTATTCGTCTGAAGATGTCCGATTAAATGCCATCTTACCGGCTTGACACCCTCATACTTATTCATAATTTCCTGTACTTTATTCTCGCCGATGTCCGTGATTCCACAGTCAATCGCTTCATTTATCTCATCAACATCGTGAAGCTTCGTCACCGCAACCAGCAAAACATCTTCGCCCTTTCTTCCGGAGCGCTCTGCCGCCTCGTTTTTCAACTGCGTGATATGTGCAATATTTTCCTTAATTGACATTTTCCTCACTCCCTTTCGCCTCGTCAGCGTTTTCGCTGCCTTTCAATATCTCATCATAATTCTTGACGGTCGAAACCGTCTTTCCTTCACTGTCGTAAAAATAGTTCTTTTCCACTGCGGTAACCTCACCATCCTGTGCCAATATGCTGATTGGCGTGAAGTTATAATTGCCGAACTTGTCCTTCACATAAACGCCCTTCGTGCCGTCTTCCTCCGCAATGCTGGAAGTCTCCAGCAAAATCCCACTTCTGCTTGAACGAATCAGCCTGCAGTTTTTCGCTCGGTACTTATCAAAAAATTCATAATAACGGTTGCAGGAAAGCACGAGTTTTTTCTTGCCATTTTCATCCGTCAAAGCTTTCAGCTTCATCTTCAGGCGCGTCCCATCTTTAAAATCAACCGTAACATTATGTCCTTCTTCAAAGCCGTCTGCCTTGTCAACATCCACCCATGCCAGAAGATACCATTCCTTATTATCGACAATTTTAAAAATGACATCACCTGCCGAAGGCTCCATCTTGCAGTCATTTACCTTGAATTCGTCGGTCTGCGTCTTTTCCAAACTTGTCTGCGTGATATTCTCGATGTTGTCTGGTGTGAGTGAATTTTCCAGTCCGTCATAAAAATAGCTGACAACGCCGCGGCTTTCCGTGTAATAGCCTGTTCCTGCAAGCGTGACAATCTTGCTGCCTGTCCGCATCAGCTTGCCCTGACCGATAACCCGGTCAACATCTCCCGCACTCTGCGCCTTGTAAACCGTTTCCTCCCTTACAAAAAGGCACTCTGCGTCCACGCCTGCCTCCAAGGTTCCATATTCCGCTACATAGGTTTCCACGAAAATATTTGACACGCGCGGCACGATATAGATGTATGTATACAATATGGCAAACAGTATGATGAATCCGAGGATCCATATTTTTGTCCTTGTTTTTTTCTTCGTCGTTTGATTACTCATTATTATATTTTATCACAAGAGTTTGCACAGCACAAGCTCATATCTGCGGTTTTGCTGCTATCGCCTCCAATATTTTTTTCTCATCCTTCGACAAGTTTTTTTCCTTCGCCAGATACGCCTCAAACAGGTCCGGCCTACGCTCTTTGGTGACCCTCAGAGAGCACTCATACTGCCACAAATGGATCAGTTTATGATTGCCGCCAAACAAAACCTCCGGCACCGTCAGCCCTTCGTATTCCCGCGGTTTCGTGTACTGGTCGTACTCCAAAAGCCCGGAGTAAATGGATTCCTCCGTCGCCGATTCCTCGCTGCCCAAAACCTCCGGAATGAAGCGCGAAACGCTGTCGATGAGCACCATCGCCGCCAGCTCTCCTCCGGTCAGAATATAGTCTCCGATTGAGATTTCTTCCATCTCCCATTCGTCCAAAACCCGCTGGTCAACTCCTTCATAATGCCCGCAGAGAATCGTGATTTCTTCCATCTCCGCAAGCTCCTCAATCTTTTGCTGGTCGAGAATTTTTCCGCGCGGCGACATGTAGATCATTTTGCCGCCGGTTTCGCCCCGAGTGCCACTGTCAGCCTCAGTCCTTCCTGCATCAAGGCTTCTGAGCGCATCAAAAATCGGCTGTGCCGTCATAACCATGCCGACTCCGCCTCCAAACGGATATTCATCTGTTTTTCTATGCTTGTCCTTCGTAAAATCCCGGATATTGATTAAACGAACATCTAAAATTCCCTTTTCCCCGGCTTTCCCAAGGATGCTGCTCTCGGTCACCGCTGTAAACATCTCCGGAAAAAGGGTCAAAATATTGATTCTCATCTATTCTACCTTTAATGCGTCCTCATCGATGAAGCCCGGAATCAGGTGGATTTTCACATATTTTTCCGCAATGCTGACTTCCCTGACGAACTCGCCGACAACCGGAATCAGCGCTTCTTTGCCGTTTTTCAGCGTGATTTGATAAATATCCTGTGCGGAATTTTGCAAAACATCCTTGATTCTGCCGATTTCATCTCCGTTTTCTTCGTTTATGACCCTGCAGCCGATTAAATCTTTCACATAAAAAGTATCTTCCGGCAGTTCCCTGAGGTTTTCCTCCGTGATGTAAATATCGCTTTCCTTCAAAGCTTCCGCGGCGTTCCTATCATCAACGCCCTTAAGCTTCAAAATCGCCGTATTCTTCTGATACCTGACGTTTTCAATTTCATATGCGGTAAACTTTCCTTTGCGCTCGATTAAAATCTCGTCCAGTTCTTCAAAACGCTCTTTGTAGTCCGAATAGTGATAAACCTTCACTTCTCCCCGCAAAGCCACCGCGTTCACAATTTTTCCGATTTTAATTTTTTCCATGTTTCCATTTTCTCCGGATTATACAACAGGCACATACCTAAACTTCGTACTCCGTCTAAAGTATGTGCCCGAATTTCGCAATTAATCGTTCTGTTCTTTTACGATTTCTACTGTCACTTTTTTATTTTCTCTTGTGGCCGCAGCCTTAACAACGGTACGCAAAGCTTTCGCAATTCTTCCTTGCTTACCTATCACTTTACCCATGTCTTCAGGAGCGACTCTAAGCTCGATTACCGTTCCTTGGCGGCCTTCGCTCTCAGTCACGACAACGCCTTCCGGATTGTCTACGAGTGACTTTGCAATTGCTTCAACCAATTTAGTCATTAGCTTTCACCGTTTCCTTATTATTCAATAATTCCTGATTTTTTAAATAAAGTCTTTACAGTTTCTGTCGGCTGTGCACCGTTTCCTAACCACTTCTTAGCCTTTTCTGCATCAATTTTGATTTCCTTCGGGTCTGTCATCGGGTTGTAGTAACCGATTTCTTCGATGAACTTACCGTCTCTCGGAGCTCTTGAATCTGCTACAACTACTCTGTAAAAAGGCTGTTTGTGTGCGCCCATTCTCTTTAATCTGATCTTTACCATTTTTTTAAAATCCTCCTTAAAATAATCCTTTAAATCTTTTATT
>CABQMM010000077.1 GCA_902465215.1 uncultured Bacillota bacterium | reverse complement strand
CTGATAGCCCATAACCATCGGTCTGTTTTCCACAAACGTCGAAGAACCTGTTGCCTTTGAATAGATACCAAAAGAAGAATTTTTCTTTACCTCGCCGATTGGAGCTTCATCACCGTAAAAGATTCCCCGGATTTCCCCCGGCTTTCCGACTTCGCCTTCCTTTATGGACTTCACTTCCGTTCTTAGAAGGTCACCGTTACCCGCTTCCAGAAGTGTTCCTGTCTGACTCTCATAAATTCCGTGCCCTAAAGCTGCGATAACATTTGTTTTCGGGTCAAAAAAGGTCAGCGTGCCGATGCCCGCTATCTTTTCCTTTACCCACAGCCCAATCTTGTATTCTCCGCTGCTCCTGTCCTTCACAGGGATGAGATCAAAGGAAAGCTCCTGCTCTTTTCGCCGTACTATCACATGAAGCGACTCCTTTTCGGCATCTTCCTTTGCACGGTTTACAATTTCCGACACGTCCTTCGCATAAGAAACTTCCTGTCCGTTGACCGATGTGATAATATCTCCGATTTCCAGACCCGCTGTATAACCCGGACTGATAATGGAGTCCTCTGTCTCGATTTCCTCCAGCCCGACCACTAAAACACCCTTTACATTCATTTTGATGCCGACCGACTGTCCGCCCGGCACGAGAACCCTTTCACTGACGACCTCCACTGCCTCCCTGGCTTCACCAAAGCGATTTATGCAAAATCCGGCTGCGCCAATTACGCAAATCGTAAGAACAAACAGGGCTAAAGCCTTTTTCCAACTTTTTTTCATTCCGTCCCTAACCAATCCTAACTTTCAAAATCCTGCAGAAGCATCGCAAGTTCTTCCTGACTGCCTACTTTATAGCCTTCCTCAAAGAGTCTTTGATCCTCAAAGCCCAACACATCATAGATGATATTCGTCGTTTCCAGTTCGACCTCGTTTCCCGATTGGTCGACGAAAAAGACCTTAATTGCGTCTCCCGCTTTCTTTACTAAATAATATGACTGGCCTTCTGCCATCATGTTAGGTTTTTCGACGGTCGGGAAGTTGTCTTCTTCATTATCCTCGTCGTCATCATCGTCATCTTCCCACTCACTATCCGCAGCGCCGTTATCGTTCTTATTCGTCGTCTCGCCGTCTTCATTTTCATTGTCCACAAGTCCTGCATTTACTCTTTCATCGGGATTTGGAGAAGGATTGTCCTCCGGCGGCGCAGGCCATGCAATCGCAATAATCAGCAGACATAAAGTTATAATAATCGCCGTATAAATAAAAGTTTTGTAATTTTTCCTTTTTTGTGTAAACATAAAATCACCTCTTGACTATTGTTTACTCAATTGGTAAGAATTATACTTTATACGACAATATACTTTTTAATGCTTTCAAAAGTTTTATTTCCGATACCTGAGATGTTTTTAATATCGTCAATCGTGTTGAAGCGCCCCTGCGTATTGCGGTATTCGATAATCCGGTCTGCTTTTGACGGTCCGATTCCCGGTATGCTCTGCAGCTCGGCGGAATCTGCGGTATTGATATTCACCTTTTCTCCGTCTGTGTTGTCAGCGCCCTGCGCGGAGCCTGCGCTGTTTCCTGCAGTCTGCCCGCCGCCTGCGCCTGCAGCATTCTTTCCATTTTTGGTTTCTTCGTAGCTTGCAATTAAAATTTTTTGTCCGTCATATACCGTTTCCGCCCGGTTTATCACATCGATGTCAGCATCATCGGTAAGTCCCCCAGCGCGGTTGATTACTTCGAAAAGACGGGTTCCTTCAGTGACTTCATATACGCCCGGAGCCGCAACTTCCCCGCCGATATCCACAAAAATCTTTCCTGCGGCAGCGCTGACCTCTTTCGCTGGCGTGCCATCGCCAGCTCCGCCTTCCTCCTGCATCTGCACTTCAGAAGCGGCCGGCTCACCGTCTGTCAAAGTCACATCATCACCTTTGCCTGAAAACCAAAAAAAGAAAACAGCGGCTATCACCAGAACCGGCAAAGCGACTGTTTTTATCTTATCTTTATTCTGAAGCACCCAGAGCTTCAGGTTTTCTAATTTTTCAAACTTCCCAAAAATACCCATGAATAAACCTCCTTCGTTTACATTATATTACATCAAACCAAGGAGGTTGTCAATGCTAAATTTGTAAATTGTTTACAAAATATAATTCTTTTCGCTCAACTTCGATTTCGTAACGCGGCACACCTAGCTTCGCAAACTCACAAAAGCTTGCAATTACAAGCTCCGGACTGCAATTCGACTTGCTGCCGCAGTCAAGCAGTGCTTCAATCAAAGCAAATTCGCCGAGTTTAGAAATTTCGCAGCCGCGAATCATATGGCGGATATTCACAGGTTCGAGCTTCTTTGTTTTTTTCTGTCTCTTCAGTGCTGTAATCGTATCCTGCTTCAGATAATCTTTCATCTGCGCTTTTAAAGTCTGCTCGTCCCTTTCCGTCGGAATCCAAATCTTATATAAAGCTGCATCTGCGTCGGCCGCTAAAGATTTGCACGATTCATCGAGCACGCTGCAGGATACCAGCTCGATTCCCTGCGGCATCTCCGGCTTCATTCTTCTGAGGATCTCTGCGGTTTCGCATGGCTCGCTGAGCTCAAACTCAATCAGCTCGCAGCGACTCGCATAGCCTAGCGACAGCGGCTGTGCAAATCCCATCTTTGGATGCGGATTAAAGCCCTGCGAATAGCGCAAACCAAGCTGCGTTTTCTTAAATGCCCGCTTAAATGTCCGCAAAAGATCCAGATGCGAGGTATATTTCACATATCCGTTTTTCGTAAATTTGATTATATATCTATTTGTCATCTGCTGCCCCGCCTTTCTTCAAAGAGCCTGCCATCGGACAGGCAACGCTCTGATTCATGCCGCATCCGACGCATCCGAGTCTGCAATCGTTTGTCGTTTGTTCCATATACGCTTTTTCCGCTTCATTTATCAGGAATTTTTTTGAGATAGCGCTGTCGATGATGTCCCAAGGCAGAATTTCATCGAAATTTCTTGCTCTGGTCGTATAGAAATCCTTGTCAATTCCGCTTTTTTCAAAAGCCGTTTCCCATGCCTCAGGTTTAAAGTGCTCCGTCCATCCGTCAAACTTGCAGCCTGCACGGAATGCTTCGTATAAAAGACGGCCTGTCCGTCTGTCCCCTCTGGCAAAGACCGCCTCATAAGCACTGGTCGTGTTATCGTGGTAGTTAAAGGTTACGCCTTTGATTTTCAGCCTGTCCGCAAGGTAATTATGCTTCGCAGCAAATTCTTCTGCGGTATTCTGCGCAGCCCACTGGAAAGGCGTATGCGCCTTGGGCACAAAGTTCGACACACTGACGGTCAGGTTAAATCTTCCACCTTTCGGGCCGTTTACTTCATAGTTCAGTTCTTTTATCTTTTTCGCAATTTCAACAATTCCGTCTAAATCTTCATAGGTCTCGGTCGGAAGCCCAATCATAAAGTAAAGCTTTATATGCTTCCAACCGAGCTCAAGCGCCTGCCGAACGGATTCATAAATATCGTTTTCCGTCACGCCTTTATTAATCACATCACGAAGCCGCTGCGTGCCTGCTTCCGGCGCATAAGTCAGTCCTGACTTCTTGTACTCCTGTATACGATTTAAAACATCAAAAGCAAAGCGGTCAATACGAAGCGACGGCAGCGAAAGCGAAACATTTTCGCCTTTTGTATAGTCTATAAGTTCCATTGCCATCGTTTCAAACTGTGAATAATCGCTGGTCGAAAGCGACAGAAGCGACAGCTCATCATGTCCGGTATTGGCAAGCTGTTCTTTCGCCAGCCTCAAAACCGTATCCTTTTTTCTTTCCCTTACCGGTCTGTAAATCATGCCCGCCTGACAAAATCTGCAGCCTCTGGTGCAGCCTCTGAAGGTCTCAACCACGGCACGGTCATGTACCGCCTCCACCATTGGAATAATCGGCTTCGTCGGGAAATCCACTTCTTCGATTGACGGCAAAATCGCGCGTTTAACCGGAAGCGGTGCTTTTTCATATAGTTTACATAATTCTTTTATCGTTCCATCTTCGTTATATTCGACATGATAAAGCGACGGCACATACACACCTTCCATTTGGGAAGCTTCGCGTAAGAATTCTGCTTTATTCATGCCTGCTTTTTTACATTCGATATACTTTTCGGCCAACCGCGGCAGCGCATTTTCACCGTCGCCCATCATGAAGAGGTCAATAAAGTCTGCAAGCGGCTCTGGATTGAAAGCGCAAGGCCCGCCTGCCATCACAATCGGAAATTCCTCTCCGCGCTCCTTTGCCATAATCGGAATCTGTGCTAAATCCAGCATATTTAATACCGTTGTAAAAGACATTTCATATTGCAGCGTAAAGCCCAAAATGTCCATTTCTTTGACAGGAGTTTTCGTCTCTAAAGTCACGAGCGGCACATTTTCCTCACGCATAAGCTGCTCCATATCCACTGCCGGCGCAAAAACACGCTGACAATAGATATTTTCGTGCTTGTTAAGTACATGATACAAAATCTGAAGACCCAGATAGGACATCCCGATTTCGTAAATGTCAGGAAAAGCAAAGGCAAAGTTAGCGTCGACCTGTAACGGATCTTTCACCGCTGCATTCACCTCTCCGCCGATGTATCTTCCCGGCTTTTCCACCCGTTTCAATAACTGATCCAGTTTATACTGTAATTCCATTCTTTCGTTTCCTTTAATCTAATTTTTATCCTTTTGTATTTTACCATAGAATCGCCTTCTTTGGTATCAGGTTTGTAAATTTTCCTCTAAATCATAGTAAAACTTTTTGCCGCTGTCACTGCGGTAGGTGCCGATAATATCGCCTTTCTTCACCTTTTCTCCCTGCACAGCTTTTACTTCGGCAAGATTCCCGTAGGTTGAAATGCGTTTATCATGCTGTATCTTCACAAAAGTTCCTAATTCCTTGCTGATTCCGGATGAAAGAACCTTTCCCGCATTCGTTGCATACACGCAGCGGACCTTCATGCTTGCGTCCTCATCAATCGGTTGTCCGAACTCGCCGAGTCGATTTGCCTCGACCACAGAGCTCGCAATTACCGCGGGTGCCTTTTTAACCTTTTTGAGAAGCATAGAGCCTGTTTCCATGACTTCCTCGGCAGTGTAATTCTTCTCAAACTGTTCTTTTACCGCAGATTTTACACGGTTCATCCCATCTGAATGCAAAAAAGCTCCTGCCTTCACAACGGTAAAAATCATACAGCAGATTACCGCCTGCGTGAAAATTTTTTCTTTAAAATCCATTTCGATTCCTCCTAAGCCTCTTACTGGAGTTTATGAAGAAATCGCCAAAAAAAACACCGCGGATTGCGGTGTTTTTTGCATATTTTAAAATTCGTCCCAAAATTCAAGGTCATAGTCCTCAATCCGGATGATGTCGCCTTCCTCAAGACCCATTTCCTTCAGCTCATCAATGGCGCCCTTCTTCTCGATATATTTATAAAGGTATCTGAGAGAGCCCATATCGTTGAAATTCGTGGACTTGAATATCTTGGAAAGCTGCTTGCCGCTAAGCTCATAAACATCCTCTGCTTCGTTGTAATTGCACTCAATGTCGCGATAAGTCGGATCGTTATCTTCCGACTCGAAATCAAAGTACTCTGTCGTATCTTCTTCCGCAAGCTCAGGATTTTCTTCAATACGCTTCAGTTCCTGAAGCGCGGCATTCAGAATCTCATGAACCCCCAGATTCAGCGGCGCCGACATTGGGAACACTTGATATCCCTGTTCTTCCACATACTTCTTGAATTCCAAATACTGCGGGTCGTCCTCATCGATCATATCGATTTTATTCGCTGCAACAAGCTGCGGTTTTCTCAAAATTCTCGGGCTGTACGCCTCAAGCTCCTTATTGATTTTATCAAAGTCCTCAATCGGATTTCGTCCTTCGCTTCCGGAAACATCGACTACATGAATCAGCACCTTGGTTCTTTCAATGTGTTTAAGGAATTTAAATCCCATTCCAAGGCCCTCGCTTGCACCTTCGATGATTCCTGCGATGTCCGCCATCACAAAGCTGTTATCATAAATCTGAACCACGCCCAGATTCGGATCAATCGTTGTAAAGTGATAGTTTGCAATCTTCGGCTGCGCGCTTGTCGCTACAGCAAGCAGCGAGGACTTTCCGACATTCGGGAAACCTACAAGTCCAACATCTGCAATCAGCTTCAGCTCTAAAATGACATTTCGCTCCTTCGCTGCACCGCCTGCTTCTGCAAAGTTTGGTGCCTGTCTTACCGAATTTTTAAAATTCGTATTGCCTCTGCCGCCTCTGCCGCCTTTCGCCGCCACGAAAGACTCCCCGTCCTCGGTTAAGTCCTTCATCACAAGACCGCTGGCCTCGTCGATGATAACGGTTCCAAGCGGAACCTTGATGATAAGGTTTTCGCCTGCCT
>CABQMM010000076.1 GCA_902465215.1 uncultured Bacillota bacterium | reverse complement strand
CGCTTGGCGCGTTGGATTTAAAGCTCAGACAGGAGATGCAGTATGAGCTGATTCGGCTGAAGCACGAACTGGGAATTACCTTCCTCTATGTTACGCACGACCAAGAAGAGGCACTGACGATGTCGGACAAGGTGGTCGTAATGAATCAAGGCTACATCCAGCAGATGGGAACGCCGGAGGAAATCTACAACGAACCGGAAAATGCGTTCGTTGCGGACTTTATCGGTGACAGCAATATCATTGACGGTGTAATGATGGAGGACCGTGTGGTAAAAATCTGCGACCATATCTTCCCGTGCATTGACGAAGGATTTGGAAAGAAAAAGCCGGTCGATGTGGTTATTCGTCCGGAGGATATTATCATCGGAAAACCGGGAGATGGAATCATGGACGGCGTTGTGACATCCAATGTTTTCATCGGTGTGCATTATGAAATGTGCATCGAGGCGGGCGGATATGAGTGGCTCGCGCAAAACACGACCAGCTATCCGGTGGGCATGCAGGTTTCCATCAGCGTGACCCCGGAAAATATTCAGATTATGAACAAACCGCAGTCTGAGGACGAGGAAGCAATTACACTGGAGGATTTTGAATGACAAAGAGATTTTTTTCCGCACCGTTCATAGCATTTATGATTTGCGGAACGCTGATTCCGGCGTGCGTCATTGCGTATTACGGACTGACGGACCGCAGCGGAGCCTTTACGATGGCGAATATCGTTGCGATTGCAAGCGGAGAACACGCGAAGGCGCTGGGACTTTCGCTTTTGCTGGCATTTGCGAGTACGGTCATCTGTCTGCTGCTTGCGTTCCCGCTCGGACTGGCGCTGAAAGACAGCAAGCTCGGCAAAAAAGGCTTCATGGTTTTTGTGTTTATTTTGCCGATGTGGATGAATTTTCTGCTCCGTACGATGGCGTGGCAGGTTTTGCTCGAAAAGAACGGGATTATCAACGGAATGCTCACGGCTGTCGGGCTTCCGTCCTTGAATATTATCAATACATCCGCGGCAGTCATCCTCGGCATGGTGTACGACTACCTGCCGTTTATGATACTGCCGATTTACAATGCACTGCTTAAGATTGACAACAGCCTGATTGAGGCTGCATATGACCTCGGAGCGAGCAAGTCGCTCGTTCTGCGCAAAGTCATCGTTCCGCTTTCCATTCCGGGAATCGTAAGCGGCGTAACGATGGTTTTCGTGCCGTCACTGACGACCTTTGCGATTTCCAATATGCTCGGCGGAGGCAAGGTAAATTTAATCGGAAACATCATTGAGCAGGAATTTACCGCAAGCTCCAACTGGAACCTCGGGTCGGGGCTTTCGTTGGTGATGATGATTTTTATCGTCATCAGCATGGCACTTATCGAAAAATTTGACAGGAATGGGGAGGGCAATATGATATGACGAAATTTTTCAGAATCTTTTACCTTGCGCTCATCGTTTTGTTCCTGTATCTGCCAATTGGAACTTTGATGGTGCTGTCGTTCAACTCGGGAAAGAGCATGAACGCATGGCAGGGCTTTTCGACGAAGTGGTACGGCGAAATGTTCCGCAACCAGGAAATCATGGAGGCGCTTGGAAATACGCTGACAATTGCGCTTTGGGCTTCCGTAATCGCGACGCTTGTCGGCGTGCTTGCGTGCATCGGACTTAACGCGATGAGCGAGCGCAGGCGTTCGTTTTACATGGGAATGAACAATATCCCGCTTTTGAATGCGGACATCGTGACAGGTATTTCGATTATGATGAGCTTTTTGATGTTCGGAATCAGCCTGAGCTACGGCACGGTGCTTTTTGCGCACATCACCTTCTGCATTCCGTATGTGATCCTTTCGGTTATGCCGAAGTTCAAACAGCTTGAAAACCACACCTATGAGGCGGCGCTGGACCTTGGAGCAACTCCGGCTTACGCTTTCTTTAAGGTGGTGCTTCCGGATATTATGCCGGGCATCGTATCAGGATTTTTGCTTTCGTTTACAATGTCGGTAGACGATTTCGTCATCACGCATTTTACGAGGGGAGCGGGAATCAACACGCTTTCCACGCTGATTTACAGTCAGGTGAAAATCGGTGTCAGACCGACGCTTTACGCACTTTCGACGATTCTTTTCGTCACGGTGCTTTTGGTGCTCATCATTGTGAATATTATGTCTTCGGGCAGAAAGAGAAAGCAAAATGACTTCTACGCGAAGGAAAAGGGAATCACTCCGAAGAAGGCTTTGGTGCTGGCCTTGGTAATGATATTGTGCGTTGTGGGCCTGAACAGTTATGCGGGCTCGCTGGTTGGCGCACAGGACCAGGGGAAGGTCTATGTATACTGCTTCGGTGACTATATCGACCCGGAGCTTGTGGATAAATTTGAAGAGGAAACGGGATACGAGGTCATCATCGACTACTTCGATACGAACGAAGAAATGTATCCGGTGATTAAAAATTCGACCGCCGAGTACGATGTGATTTGCGCGTCCGACTATATGATTGACAAAATGCGCAAGGAAGGGCTGCTGGCGGAAATCAATTTTGAAAATGTTCCAAATATTGAAAATCTGACCGACAATGTGAAATCGTTTATTGACGATTTTGATCCGGGCATGAAATACAGCGTGCCGCACACTTGGGGAACCTATGGAATTATCTACAATACGGAGGCGATTCACGGCCCGATTACGAGCTGGAAGCAGCTTTGGTCGGAGGAATATGCGGGCGAGGTCGTTATGCCGAACTCGATTCGTGAGGCGTTCATGGTTGCCGGCAAAATCCTCGGCTATTCGATGAACACGACGGACGAGAAGGAGCTTACGGAAATTACAAACCTTTTGACTGAGCAAAAACCGAATGTCTACAGCTATGCAAATGACAATGCCAGAGATTTGATGATTGGTGATTCTGCGACGCTGGCGGTGATTACTTCCGGTGATGTCATTTATGCGATGGATGAAAACGAAAAACTCGACTATGTGGTGCCGGATGAGGGCTCTGAGGTCTGGACGGACTGCTGGGCAATTCCGCGCGCGGTGAACCATAAAAAAGCTGCGGAGGACTGGATTAACTTCATGCTGCGCGGTGACATCGCACGAATCAATTTCGAGTATCTGACTTACGGTATTCCAAACAAAGAAATCCTTGACTTGACGGATAATCCGATTCTCAACCCGTCCGATGAGATTCTGGCAAGGTGTGAGACGCTTGCAAACCTCGGCTCGGAGGCAGATGACCTTTACAGCCGCTACTGGAAAGCCTTTAAGGCGAAATAGGGACGCACATCTTTCCTGACGCTGAAAGTTTAGGGAAATTTTAGGAATGTGAAAAATGGGCTGAAAAGGTAGAAAAAAGGAAGAAAAAGTGATATAATAATGGGTGTTTTTTAAGCGAAGAGCTTATGAAATGCCCATTTTAGCTTTTTTAAGGAGAAAAAACAGTGGATAAACCGAAGAAAAGAAGGGGTGACAGGCGCGACGCGACATGGCTGCGAGATGTGGATGCACTGCATGCGTTCATGCCGTATCTTTACCCGAACCGCGCCGATAATGAAGCCTTTATACAGGAAACAATTGAACTGGAAAATATTAATCGATATATAGAAGAAAAAAATCACAAGCTTTTCGGAGGAGAGGAAGGACGCGAAATCACTGCAGCTTCTGCGGGAGGGGAAGCGTCTGCGGAGACGGAAGAACCGTATAAGTTCTTTTATGTTCTGCTTGCGGCGATTGTCAAGACGATTACACTTAGACCGAAGATGAATCGTTTTATCAAAGGCGGAAGGATGTATCAGCGCGACGATCTTTCTCTTGCTTTCGTTGTCAAGAAGAAATTCAGCGATAACGGTGCGGAAGCACTGGCTTTTATGAAGTTTGACGAAAATACGACCGTTGATGATGTGAGAAGAAAAATCTCCGCTGAAATTAACGAGTGCCGAAGTGAAAAAGTTGACAATTCTACCGCGGGGATGGATATGCTGACGAAGCTTCCGCGCTTTATCTTGCGTTTCGTGATGTGGGTGCTGCACAAACTGGACTACTATGGAAGGGTACCGTATTCTTTGGTAAAAACCGATCCGAACCATGCGAGCTGTTTCATTACGAATCTGGGTTCGATTGGCCTGAAGGCGGGCTATCACCACCTGAGCAACTGGGGAACGAACTCCCTCTTTGTCATTGTGGGTGAAAAGAAGATGAGCCCGGTCTTTGACGAGAACGGAAATATGGAAATGAAAGAAACATTGGAGCTTGGGCTGACGCTGGACGAGCGGATTGCCGACGGCTACTATTATGCGAAGACCGTAAAGCTGCTGAAGCATCTTTTGCAGAATCCACAGCTTTTGGAAACACCTGCAAAGGAGGAAGTTGATTATGAATGAAGTTGAGAAGGAAAAACCCTGTCTTTTGCACGAGGTAAAGACGCCATGGATTAAAAATCTCGGCGGCGTACCGGCGCATTTAGACTACTATCAGGGCTCTATGTACGATAAGGTTGCTGAAATTGCAGTAAACTATCCGGACTATATTGCTTATGACTTTATGGGCGGAAAAGTGAAATACAGAGATTTTATCCGCAAAGTCGATGAATGCGCCAGAGCTTTGGCGGGAATCGGCGTTAAGGAAGGCGAATGTGTTACAATTTGTATGCCGAACGCGCCGCAGGCAGTTATCATATTCTATGCGGTCAATAAGGTGGGAGCGATTGCGAACATGGTGCACCCGCTTTCCGGTGAAAAGGAAATTGAGTTTTGCCTGAAACAGTCGGCGAGTGTGGTTTGCCTGACACTCGACCAGTTCTACGGCAAGTTTGAAAATATTCGTAAAAACGTACCGCTCAGAAGCTTGATTCTTACAAGCATCCGCGATGTGCTCAGCCCGGTAAAAAGAAAAGGCTATTATCTGGCAGAGGGCCGTAAAATCAAGAAAGTTCCTGCGACGGCCGAAATCGTATGGTGGGAAAAATTCCTCAGGGACGGCAGCGACTATCACGGACCGTATCATGTAGTGAGAACAGCGCAGGATCCCGCAGTCATTCTCTACAGCGGCGGCACGACGGGAACGATGAAGGGAATTCTACTTTCCAACCTGAACTTCAACGCACTCGGACAGCAGATTATTGCAACAAATCCGATGTTCAAACCGGGAGATAAAATGCTTGCGGTTATGCCGATTTTTCACGGCTTCGGACTGGGTGTCTGCATTCATTCGATGCTCGCAAGCGGCGGAAGATGCCTTTTAATTCCGCGCTTTAACCCGGCAAGCTATGCAAAACTTTTGAAAAAACACAAACCAAACTTTATCGCAGGCGTTCCGACGCTTTACGAAGCGCTTTTGCGTATCAAGACACTTAACCGCGTGAATTTATCCTGCCTCAAGGGCGTTTTCAGCGGCGGCGACTCGCTTTCGATTGAGCTGAAAAAGCGTTTTGACAAGTTCCTGGAAGACCACAATGCACAAATCCATGTGCGCGAAGGCTACGGCACGACGGAATGTGTAACGGCAAGCTGTCTGACCCCGACACACTGGGCGAAAGAAGGAAGCATCGGACTTCCTTTCCCGGACACATATTATAAAATCGTAAAACCGGGCACGGAGGAAGAAGTGCCTTACGGACAGGAGGGCGAAATCTGTCTTTCCGGACCGACTGTGATGATGGAATATATCAACAATCCGAAGGAGACTGCAGATACGCTCAGAAGACACGCGGACGGGCTGGTCTGGGTGCATACCGGAGACCTCGGCATGATGGACGAGGACGGATTCATCTATTTCAAGCAGAGAATCAAGAGAATGATTATCACCAGCGGATACAATGTTTATCCTTCACAGATTGAAAATGTGCTGGATGCGCATGAGCTGGTGCATATGAGCTGCGTCATCGGCGTGCCTGACCCGCTGAAAATGCAGAGGGTTGTGGCTTTCGTGGTTTTGAAGCCGGATGTGAAGGTTTCCGAAGACGAAGCAAGAAAAATTTTGCTGGCTTACTGCGAAAAGCATGTCGCAAAATACGCAATTCCGAAGGAAATCCGTTTCCGCAGCGATTTGCCGAAGACTTTGGTCGGCAAGGTTGCTTATCGAATCCTTGAGGATGAAGAAAAACAAAAATTAGAACAACAAAAGGGGGAAGAACAGGAAAAATGAATGATTTGAGAAAGAGGAAAAACAGGGGCGGAAAATTTTTAATGACGATTGTATTGAGTCTGGTACTGATTTTTACGACGACATTTACATCGCCTTTTGCATTTGCATCGACAGGAGCATCCCCGTTCACGGGCAGCACTTATACGCACAGCAGCCAATTTGATGACCACATGGTGGTACACGGCATCGACGTGTCGGCATGGCAGGACTCCATCGACTGGGAAGCAGCGAAAAAATCGGGTGTGGATTTTGCAATTATCCGAATCGGCTACCGCGGACACGGTGCGGCGGG
>CABQMM010000075.1 GCA_902465215.1 uncultured Bacillota bacterium | reverse complement strand
CAGATGCCGGTTTCTCCCAAAAGCGCCGCCAACAGTATTCCGATCAGTGTGATCCCAACCGAGCCTCGAAACAAAGATAAAAATTGCGAGTACTTTGGCAACTCCATAGCAGAAAAATAACCGATTGAAACTATGTTAAACCCTACCGGGATCAGTGACCCGGAAAAAATCAGCAGTGCGCGTCTGGCCTGTGCATATATATGGGTATCACCTGGGGAAATAAACCCGGAAACCACCCAATCTGTGCCGAACACGCAGATTGAAAAAATCGCCGCGACAATAACAACCGAAAAGATCCTTGCGAACCTCAGGTATAATTTGCAAAGCGCAGGATCCTTTTTCCCCTTTGCAAAGCTGACCAGAGGCTGCATCCCTTGCGTTGCGCCAAGGAGCATTTGGACCGCCAGCAAATTAATGTAGTTTATGATGGAGAAAATAACGATTCCATCTTCGCCCATGGTACGAAATGCCAGGTAATTGAATATAATTGCAAACACACCGGAAGAAGCTTCACTTAGAGCATCCGGTATACCCAATTGCACTATACGCCCTATCTCTTTCCAGCTGAAAGTAAACCGTACCAGTTTAAGTGTGGAACGTTTGGTTAAAAAATGTGAGAAATATATAATAGAAAGAACTACCTGTGCCATGGCGGTTGCCAATGCCACACCGGCAATGTCCATATGCATTACTTTTACTAAAACAAACAATAATATAAGATTTGTTCCGGATGCGGCAGCCGAGCCCGCCAATCCCACCAGGGGATGTCCATCGGCTTTCAACAGCATGCTTAATGAATAGGAGAATCCGTATGGAAGCGTAAAAAGTGCTGTGATACGCAGGTACTGAATCACATACTCCATATTTTCCGGCGTTGCGCCTAAAAGCCTCGCCAGCTGGTTTGCAAACAAAAAAGCCGCAGCAGCAATTGCCAGGATCGTAGCCACCATAAACGTCAGGTTCAGTGTGAAAGCCTTTTTAGCAGTTTCTTCCTCTCCGCGTCCACGATAAACGGATACGACTGTTGCTCCGCCCACACCGTAAATAAGACCATAAGCATAGATGAAGGATACATAAGGCGAAGCAACACTCACCGCCCCCATTGCGGTTGCATTAATCCATTTGCTTGTCATCATACCGCTGATCATAGAACAAATGGAATACACCGATAAATCAAATAGGGAAGGAATCATGTATTTTATATATATAAACAGATGTCTACGTTTTTCCTTCCAGTTCATTTTCTCTTTTCTCGCTTGCATCGGATATGGCTTTAACCGTGGGCTGAAGCAGGAGCTGCAATACATATACAGGTCCGGATAAACCTATAAGCATAAACAGGATAAACAATTGGTAAAATTTAGTTGGGAACAGGAACAAAATTGCCCAGGGCAGAAGAAGCATCAAAACACCTAAGAAAATATGCGGGACCCGTGCTGTAAACAGTTTGCCTCCATTTACCCACGTCTGCCATATTGTATTGTCAAACTCCACAAACATCTGTAAAGTCCCCAAATACACTCCGATACATGCAACAGCAGCCGCAATAAGAATTCCTGCATCAAAAACGGAAACCGTCTTTTGCCTGTATAAGTAGAGTACATCTAAAAGAATCACCCCCAGCACAAGCAGCACCGGCACAAACAGAACCGTCGCTTTGCCAAAGTCCTTTATCCAATGATTAAAATATCTGCTGATAATTTTGCTGTCTCTTCCTTTTATAGTATCCCGAATGGAAGCAAACAATGCCGCGGCAGATGCTCCGACCGTCAATATGGGAATACAGCATATAAGCGTAAGCAGATTCAGACAGATCAGATTCGTAATTCGCGACAGGGTGCACATGATCCTTGAATCCGTGTCAAATATCTTTGCCATTTTCCCATCGCCTCCCTTGCATATACCGCTTCTATACCCCTACGGCATCGTATGCCTTTTCCATAAATGCGGTGGTTCGTCTGTATCTATGAAAATATCAGGTGCAGCTTCAAACCGACCACCGCATTTGAATTCAAATTATCGCCGCGATCTATTTGAGATAAGAATCGCAAAAATCCATATAGCAGGTCCAATCATAGAAGGTCAGATCGTGGATCCCTTCCCTGATATGATATCCGATACGTCCAATATGGAACGGCTGATTGGCTGCCGGACGGCGTTCCGGCAAAATCAGCCCCGGGGTATACAGTGTATAAAGCTCCGAAGCCAATCGCAGTGCTGCATATTCCGCCTGAATATCTGCCCAAACATCCACGGATGCACTTGCCAGATACATAGGCCGCGGTGCTGCCATGGCCAGCAGCATATGTGCATCTACAGGCATGGCATCTTCATCTGCTGCATAAGCGGCATAATTTTTGCAGAACCAAAACGGATAATTTGTAGTGATATCCGAAATATGCTCCCCTATCTTGCCACGTTCCAGCGCCGCACCGCCGGTTCCAGAAACATTGGACATCACCACCGCAATTCTCTGATCCTGCGCGCCACACCATAATGCGGTTTTTCCTGCGCGAGAGCATCCTGAAATGGCGATTTTCTGTGCGTCAAATTCCGGCTGCGTTTCCAGATAATCCACACAGCGGCTTCCGGCCCACGCCCATGCACCGATAGCACCCCAGCGATACTCCTGCGGAATGCCTTCCTCTTCACCGGTAAGAATGCTTAAAATGCCATTGGCATATCGCTTTTTGTCGTCCGGACAGATAGATGAAGTCAAAACCTTTACGGCGGCATATCCCCTGTCAGTAATCATATCTGCGGGGAAAAAACCGTACAGATATTCCGGCGGCTCTTTTGCATGGAGTTCTTTTTCAAAAGGATCGATCATCATTTGAACCGGGAACGGCCCCTCTCCATAGGGAACCCAGGTCCAAATCTCCAACGCTACGCTTTTTACGCCAAAGTACAGGTGATACCTTACCTTTTTATGATGATTCTTGCAGCCGCAGGCAGTGGGCACATCTTCAAAAACTTCGATCTCTGTCCGATCAGGTTTTCTAGCCGGTGTAATGCCATAAATTGTTTCCGCAAGCTTTGCAAGAAGTTCTTCTCTTCTTCCGTTTTCCCATGCCGCAATGCTTTTCTCGGTGTTTTCAGAAAAAAGCGGGGGAATATGCCATTGAGGCTGTTTCCATATCATGCTAAAACTCCTTTCTTCTCATCCTTTTACTGCACCAGCCGTAATGCCGCTGACGATATGCTTCTGGAAAACAAAGTACAAAGTCAGAATAGGCACCATGGACAGCAGGAATACGGCAAATGCATAATTCAAATCAGCCGTATTCTTCCCAAAGAAGTAATACTGTGTGACCGCCAGATTTTTCACCGTATCGTTCTGCAGGAACACAACGGATACCTGAAAATCATTCCATGTGCTCAGGGTAGCCAATACTGCAGCCGTACAGATTATCGGTTTCATCAAAGGGAACACTATGCTCCAGAATATTCGGTAGGGGCCGCACCCATCTATCTGTGCCGCTTCCTCCAGTTCCAAGGGAATCGACTTTACAAACCCGGTGATGATCAGCGTAGTGAATGCGCTTTGAAATGCGATCTGCACCGTAGAATACCCCAGAAGCGTATTCATTAAATTCAACGCACGCAGTTCAGAATAAAGCGGAGAAATAATTGCCTGAAAGGGTATAAGCGTTGCCCCCAGCATTACAAAATACATCGCTTTATAAAACCGGCTTTTCCTGCGGGCAATAATATAAGCGGCCATGCTGCAGATAATGAGCAGCGTGACAACCGTAATAACGGTCGTTACCGCACTGTTTTTCAATGCCAGAAAGAAATTTGAGCGGCGTATACCTTCTGCAAAGTTTTCCCAATGTATTGTTTGAGGAAAGTTTAACCTACCTGCCGCAAGTTCCTTTCTGGATTTGACCGCATAACACAACGCAATGTAAAACGGACTTACAAACACAAACAGAACAATTACTTTTAACAGGGCTCGCAGAACTTTGATCCAAAGTTTTTCTCCTACCATTACAGTTCCACCTCCCTCTTCCGTAAAAACTTGGCCACGATCGCAATAATGACAAATATCATTACCGTATAAACAATTGCAAGGGCCTGACCGTATCCCGCTTTATGATGGCTGAACAGGTTCTTGTAAATCAGCATTGCGATCGTTTCACTTGCCCGCCCCGGGCCGCCCGAAGTGGCTGCCATGGGATAGTCATAAACCCGCAAGCCCCAGCCCAGATAAATGATCACATTGGATACAACGGCCGGCCAGAGCATAGGCAGCGTGATCTGCCAGAATTGCTGCCATTTGTTTGCTCCCGCAATTTCTGCGGCCTCATAGTAATCTTTAGAAATCCCCTGTAAGGCCGCCACGTATATGATCATGCAATACCCGGTATCTGCCCAGATGCAAATAAAAGAAATACCGATAATAGCCCAAAATTGACTGCCCAACGGGTTGGGAATGGACAGCAGCCCGTATAGAACATCGCTGTACATGTATTTCCATACGTATGACTGGAGTATCATGCTGAGGCAATAGGGCATAAAAACAACGGTTCTGGTAATATTGTTGATCCTGTTGCTTTTTTGAAGCAGCATGGCAATGAGCAGCCCCAGCACATTGGAAATGACCAGCGTTAAGACCGCAAATACGCATGTATTTTTTAGGGCATTAGGAATGTGCGGATCCGAAAATATGTTGATATAGTTGTTCAGCCCAATAAAATTTTTCACTGCGCTCAAGCCGTCCCAATCCGTAAGGGAAAGGGGTATCCCCCAGATAAACGGAAGAACAACAAAGGCTATAAACATGAACAGAACCGGGAACAGAAAGGAAAAATCCACCAGTTTTTTCCTTATTGCATTTTTTCGACTTGCTTTTGTTTTCATACACGCATATTCCTAAAATGTACGGCACCGCACGGGTTGCCAATGGGGGCTGCGAGCGGTGCCGCAAATGTTTTTATTACGGTTGTTTTCTTCCTTATTTGTTGCAGAGAGCGATCTCATCATCCAGCATCTTTAAGAAGAGTGCCGGGTCATTCAGATTCTGCACAATGTATGACTGCATCACGCTGATCTGCGCATCGCTGTATGCGGCGGTGTAATCCGGAACGTTTGCCTTTGCCGCAATATTTCCGGCATCAATATAGGATTTTATCGCCTGCACATAGGGGTCTGCATTATTTGCATCCGCATTTTTAGAACTGCTCATGAGCTTTGTTCCGGTCATCCACATTTCGGCGGCTTCATCGCTCATCATGTAAGAAAGGAATGCAAATACTTCGTCTTTATGCTGGGTCGTGTTGTTAACAATAAAGGCATCGTCCAAAGCAACTTCCAGCTTATTCTCGCTGGCCGTGTTGCTCCACGGAACCGGAAAGAACCCAAACTCGTCCTCGGACGCAGCTACAACATCTGCATAGATCCAGCCGCCATTGATAAACATGGGGCGATCCCCTGCGGCAAAACGCTCAACTGCCGTGGGCTGATCCATGGTCAGATCCTGATCCTCCTTGTAAGAGGCGATCAGGTTCCACATGGTCGCAGCTTCCAGCGCTGTGTCATTACCGGTCAGCTGCGCCACACCGTTCTGAGAATCCATCAGCAGATTGCCGCCTCCGCGGGTTGCGCACATGGAGGTCAGTATGGTATCCAACTCATGATAGGGAGCCCAGGTAAAGGCATAGTCATGGATCAGCGGGGTAATACCTGCATCGTTGAACGCTGTCAGTACGGCTTTGAATTCATCCAACGTAGTGGGCACATTCAGATTCTGGGCAGCAAACATGTTTTTGTTATAAAACACGCCCTTGATCTGTACATCGATGGGAACCGCGTAATACTTTCCGTCCACCGTGGTTTCTTCCAGTACTTCATCCACGATTTTATCCAGAAAATCTGCGCCGGTCAGATCCATAAACAGCCCTGCTTCTACAAATTCAATCATTTCGCGGGGACTTCCAAACAGCACATCAGGAGCATCGCCGGTGTTAAAACGGGTCTGATAGGTTTGATATACTTCACTGGAATCGATCTGTTCAAGTTTGACCTTAATGCCGGGATTTGCTTTTTCAAATGCTTCTACAATCGCGTTCAGCGTTTCACGCTTCGATTGTTCGCCCATATAGTGCATGATGGTGATCGATACGGTTTCCTGCGCATCGTCTTGCTTATCCACTTGTTTTTGCGCACAACCTACCAGGCTTCCAAGTACCAGCACCATTGCAAGGAACATAGCTACAAGCTTGACTTTTTTCATGAATTTTCCTCCCTTTTATTTTATCCCAGTTATTTTTTTACCAGCGACCTCCTTTCTTTTATTTTACGTTTCGGTCGATTTCCACACAATTCATTTTTTTGCTGCAAATATTAGTTTTTTTCACCTTAAAAAGTTATTTTATCTAAAAAGCAGTCTCGCTTAAAACTGGACTGTTCCCCCAAGAACGGACAATAGAAAAAAGAGACCTCCTGTTGTAGAATAAGAAATACGACA
>CABQMM010000074.1 GCA_902465215.1 uncultured Bacillota bacterium | reverse complement strand
CCCTCGTCAAGCTTCTCCTTCGTTTTCACGATGTGACGGAAGGAAGGATTTGGCTCGGCTTGCAGGATATTCGCAGTCTTTCTCAGGAAAATCTCCGCAGCCGCATTGCCTATGTGCCGCAAAAAGCATGGCTCTTCTCCGGAACGATTGCAGAAAATCTCCGCTACGGAAACGCGGAGGCTTCCGATGAGGAACTGCGCCATGCGCTCAAGGTTGCACAGTCTGATTTTGTCTTTGATCTTCCGAAAGGTCTGGAATCCCCGGTTGCGCAGGGCGGAACCAATTTTTCGGGCGGTCAGAAGCAAAGGCTTTCGATTGCCCGCGCACTTGCAAAAAAAGCGGATTTATTCGTATTTGACGATAGCTTTTCAGCTCTTGACTTCAAGACGGATGCGGCACTGCGCCATGCGCTTGCGGATGAAACCAAGGATGCTGCGGTACTGATTATCGCCCAGCGCGTCAGCACAATCCGTCATGCAGACCAGATTCTGGTTTTGGATGAAGGACGGCTTGCCGGCCTCGGCACACATGAGGAACTGATGGACAGCTGCGAAATCTACCGTGACATCGCGAATTCTCAGATGAAAGGAAGTGAGCAGTATGCAGGAAAATAAAACACAGACGAAAGATACGGTTCGTCGTTTTCTCCGCTCGATGGGAAAACAAAAAGTGCGGCTGCTTATCGTGCTCTTTTCCGTTGCAGCCTACACCGTTTTTAATATTCTGGCGCCGCTTTACAGCGCAAGCGCCGTTGACTTAATCTGGAACCGAATCAAGGAAGTCCGCGCTGCGGGCGAAGCCTTCCACCTCACATGGGCGGACGGCGGCGAGCAGATTCTGATTCTTCTGCTGATTTATGCGGCAGCCGGAATCTTCTATATATTACAAAATTTCCCGATGGCAAGCTTTGCAGAGCGTTTAAGCTGCCAAATTCGAAGCGAGCTTTCCGAAAAGCTGCATCGCCTGCCGCTCGCATATTACGATCGGAATCAGGCGGGCGAGGTGATGAGTCATATCACCAATGACCTCGATAAAGTATCCGAAGCCCTGCAAACGGGCATGATTCGTCTCTTTGTCGCAGTCGGCACGGTAATCGGATCCATCGTGATGATGCTGCGTTTCAGCGTGCTTCTGACCTTTGTCTTTTTAGGTTTTACCGCTCTTTCGATTTTCCTGACAAGCCGCATTGCTGAAAAAACACTGCGCTTTGCGACGGAACGGCAGGAAGCAGTCGGCAGACTCAACGGACTGGTCGAGGAATCCTACAGCGGCCGTATGGTAATCAAAGCCTTTAATTATGAGGAGCAAAGTTCGCAGAAGGTGCATGAAGCAGCAGAAAAGCTTGCGCGTACCTCCGAAAAGACGGACTTCGTGATGTACGCAGTCAACCCGGGAATCCGCCTTGTCAATCGCGCCGGCATGGTTGTAATTGCAATCCTCGGCGCCCGCATGCTGCTGACAGGAAGCATGACGCCCGGCGTCTTTCAGGCATTCTTCCAGTATGTCAATCAGGCAGGAGAACCGATTACCGAGCTTTCCTATATGATTAACTCCATGCAGTCGGCGCTCGCCTCTATGACACGGGTATACGAAATGATGGATGAAGAAGAAATGCCACCTTCGCCAAGCGGAGAGAAAATGGCAGAGAACTCAGCTATGACAGACAATGCGATGAGCACAGACGAAGCACAGGGAAAAATCGTGTTCTCTCATGTTCGTTTCGGCTATACACCGGAAAAGACGCTCATGCATGATGTTTCCTTTGAAGCGCTCCCGGGTCAAAAAATTGCAATTGTCGGCAGTACCGGTGCCGGCAAAACGACGCTTGTCAATCTGCTGATGCGCTTTTACGACGCAAATGACGGCAAAATTCTTCTTGACGGTCTGGACACCCTCTCGATGAGCAGAGAGGAACTGCGCAGCCGCTTCGGCATGGTTCTTCAGGACACATGGCTGTTTGAGGGTACGATTGCAGAAAACATCGCTTACGGAAAACCTGATGCAAGCCACGAGGAAATTGTCGCAGCAGCAAAGGCTGCGCGCGCGGACTTCTTTATCCGCACGCTGCCGCAGGGCTATGCCACGCTACTCACGAACGATGCCGAAAACATTTCCGTCGGTCAGCGTCAGCTTCTGACCATTGCCCGCGTATTTCTCTGCGACCCGTCGATTTTGATTCTCGACGAAGCGACTTCCTCGGTCGATACCCGCACAGAAATGGAAATCAGCAAAGCGATGAACGCGCTCATGCATGGCAGAACCAGCTTCGTCATCGCCCATCGCCTTTCTACGATTGTCGATGCAGATTTGATTTTAGTCATGGCAGACGGCAACATTATCGAGCAAGGAAATCACAAACAGCTCCTTGCCGCGGATGATGCTTATGCCAAGCTGTATAACAGTCAGTTTGCATAATTCGCATAAAATGATAGGCTGCCGGATTGGCAGCCTATCGGATTCTGATATAGCTTTTTTTATTTCGACTCTCTCTTTTTACGCGGAAAACGCCGATCGGTATGATCTGCTTGCTGTCCATGACCGCCATAACCGCTTCGATATTGCTGTTTCTGAGATAAAGCCCCGTCCCGCATGATCTGACAAGCTCGGGCGGCAGCTTTTTCATGGTAGAGCGAATACCGCTCTCCTCAAGCATATCCTGGGCATACGCCGCTTTGTAAAAAGATGAAAATGACAGAATATATTCCTGTTCCACTTGATTTACCTCCTCTTTCGCATGTAACAACCCGCTTGGATTTTCTCCGTTCAGGCTTTTTTCCAACCTGTGACTTTTCTCATCGCAAGCTCCTTGAAGCTTGCTTTTTCAACACCCTTCTCTGCTAAAACAGGATAACTGCCAACTTCTTTTCCGCCTTTGTATACAACCATTTCGCCGACCTTATCGCCTGCCGCAAGCGGCAGCGGTACATTTTCATCCAGCTTGATTTCGCTTGTCACCGAATCTTTTTCACCCTTTGCTGCAAGCGCTGTCATTTTTTCACCCGCTACGAGACGCACCGTATCAGGCGTTCCCCTTGCAATCCGCATTTCGCCGACAACATCGCCTTTTTCGGCAGCAACGACTGTCTCATAGTTGGCAAATCCATAGTCAAACAGCTTTGCCACTTGCGCGTTTCGGATTTTGGAAGTCTGGCAGCCGAGTGCGACTGCAATCAGATGTGTGTCGTCTCTGGTTGCCGATGCACTGAGGCAGAAGCCCGCATCGTTTGTGAATCCGGTTTTGATGCCGTTGCAGCCCGGATAGGCTTTAATCAGCTTGTTGGTGTTCGTCAGTCCGAACTCCTTCTCTTTGCCCGGAAGTCCCACGGTTATTGTGCTCTGCCAGGTGGTAAACCACTTGTGGGTTTCCTCGAAGCTGTAGAGGCGTTTCGACATGACTGCTATATCATATGCGCTGGAATAGTGATCTGCTACAGGAAGTCCGTTCGTATTGACAAAATGCGTATCGACCATCCCCAGTTCCTTCGCGCGGGCGTTCATGCGCTCCACGAAAATTTCTTCGCTGCCTGCCACATATTCGGCAAGTGCCACACAGCCGTCGTTAGCGGACGCCATCGCAACGCCTTCCATCAGTTCACGAACCGGATGCGTCTCGCCGACCTCCATGTACATCTGACTGCCGCCCATGGAAGCGGCGCGTTCCGAAATCGTAACTTCATCGTCAAGGGTGATTTTGCCGTTTTCCACGGACTCCATCACGAGCAGCATCGTCATAACCTTCGTTACGGACGCAAGCGGCAGCTCCTTATGTGCATCCTGCTGAAACAAGACCTCTCCGCTCTCCGCATCAATCAGAACCGCACCCTTTGCTTCGACGCTGAAGGCTGCCTGCGGTCCTTTATCGCGGCTCGGCACATCGTTTACGGTTTCGACTTCAATCGGCTCCTGCTTCGGCAGCTTTTCTCCTAATCGTGAAAGTCCGACGAATCCGCAGAGAATCAAGCTTACCCCCACAAGACTCGATACTATCTTTTTCCACATAAAAAAGCCTCACCCTTTCACCTTTAGTGGTAAAGTATATGAGGCTTTTGTTTTAAATATAACTTTTTACTTTTTTTATTCCTCTGCCGGGCCAATCTGTGCCCTGCCGCTCTTATGCTTGTCCAAATAAAACAGATAGTCTAAAAACTTTCTGTTTTCACTTTCTATGTCCTCCTGCGTTACTCCGCGGGCGAGGAATAATTCTTCATGCAGCACCCACGAGTCCGTGCTGAAGAAGCCCGATTCTTTTTCGATAGTAAGCGTAATCTCATTTGAATCACATTGTGCGGAATATAGCCGCTCACTTTTGGAATTTTCCAAAATAAGGAACGAAATCGGTGAAAACCCAACCCCTTCAGGGCAGTTTGCTTCATAACTTTCCTTAAAAAATTGTAGTTCCAAACCATCAACAATTCTTTCTTTGTAGTCAAAATTCTCGTCCAAATACTGTTCTAAGAGATTGTAATTATACGATTTGGGTTCCACTTTTCCTCTGTATCTTCTAAGCAACTCCTGATTCAAGTCTGCTTCCGGATTTTTATGCAAAATACCGATTGCTGGATTTCCCATTTCCTTTACCTCTCAAATATCGAATCCTGATTTAGTAAATCAAGATTAGGCTTTTCATATCTGCACAGATTACAGCCCGATAATTTCCTTAATCAGCTTCGGTCTTTCAACCTTTTCCGGTGATATTACAAAGGCTTTGCGTGCCTCTTCGATCGCATTATCGAGTTTCGCCGCGTCATTGCCGTAGAAAGTTGCGAGGATGTCGCCTTTGCTTACCGCATCGCCGACCTTCTTGTGCACATAGATGCCTGCGGAAAGGTCGATGGTGTCTTCTTTCGTGGCTCTGCCCGCTCCGGTGTGCTGCGAAGCAAGGCCGATGCATCTTGCCGCAATCCTTGCAACATATCCGTCTGTTTCTGCCTTAAGCTCCAGTTTGTGCGCTGCCTGCGGGAACAGGGAGTAGTCCTCAACCACTGCCGGATTTCCGCCCTGTGCTTCCACAAATCTACGGAACTGTGCAAGTCCTTTGCCGCTCCTTAGCGCATCTTCTGCCATATCATGTCCCTGCTCCGGTGTCTCTGCCTTGCCGCCTAGGTAAATCATAATGCCTGCCAGTTTCTCGGCAAGCACGGTGATATCCTCCGGTCCGTGGCCTTTCAGCGTTTCGATTGCTTCTATAACCTCGAGTGCATTTCCGACTGCACAGCCCAGCGGCTGTCCCATCTCGGTAATTGCCGCAACGGTTCTTCTTCCTGCATTGCGGCCGATATCGACCATCAAATCCGCCAGTGTAACGGCATCTTCGAGGTTTTCCATAAACGCGCCGTCGCCGACCTTGACATCAAGCACGATTGCGTCGCTTCCCGCTGCGAGTTTTTTGCTCATAATCGACGAGGCAATCAGACCGAAATTGTCAACGGTTGCCGTAACATCCCTGAGTGCATAGAGCTTCTTGTCAGCAGGCGTAATGTGAGCTGTCTGCCCGATTACCGCCATTCCGATTGTATTTACCTGATTCAGGAATTCTTCCGGTTCAAGCGATGTACGGAAGCCCGGGATGGATTCCATCTTGTCTACGGTTCCGCCCGTAAACCCGAGTCCGCGTCCGCTCATCTTCGCAATCGGAACGCCGCATGCAGACGCCAGAGGTGCCACAATCAGCGTAGTCTTATCGCCGACGCCGCCGGTCGAATGCTTGTCAACTTTCACACCCTTAATCGAAGAAAGGTCGATGGTATCTCCCGAATAGCGCATGGCGTTCGTGAGCTGGAAGGTTTCCTCCCGATCGAGACCCCTAAAAAAGATTGCCATTAAAAGTGCCGACGCCTGATAGTCGGGAATGTCTCCGGCAACATAACCTTTGATAAAATACTCAATTTCGTCCTTTGAAAGCTTGCCGCCTTCTCTTTTCTTATAGATGATATCATTCATATTGTAACTCATAATGTCTCACCTGTTTCCTATTTTATAATCAAATTTTTGAATCCTGTTCCAACTGAGCTGTGTCCGACTTCGAGAAGGTCACACACGGTCGCACCGATGTCTGCAAAGGAGCTTCTCGTTCCGAGGTTTACGCCCTCGCGGCATTCCTTTCCGTATACAATCAGCGGAATGTATTCTCTCGTGTGATCCGTTCTCGGCGCTGTCGGGTCGTTTCCATGATCTGCGCAAATCATCAGCACATCTTCAGGCCCCATAACATCCATAATTTCCGGAAGTCTTGCGTCGAACTCCTCGATTGCCTTGCCGTAGCCGATCGGGTCT
The DNA here is from genome assembly GCA_902465215.1 of uncultured Bacillota bacterium. Lineage (GTDB taxonomy): Bacteria > Bacillota > Clostridia > Peptostreptococcales > Anaerovoracaceae > CAG-238. Next base: position 197 of record CABQMM010000074.1, on the reverse strand, counting down.
CTTCTGTGACCGTACTTCGAGTCGAAATCCACGAGGTTTGTAAATACAAAACCCTCAAAGCCCATGTTAATCGCTTCAATCGTTTTGTCCACGCCGTCCATATTGTCTGTGGTATGAACCGATTCCACGAGTCCTTTCATATTGAAAATATCACCGATTTTGCCCACGCCGTACACCATCTTTCCGGCATTCTTGAT
>CABQMM010000073.1 GCA_902465215.1 uncultured Bacillota bacterium | reverse complement strand
CTTTACTGCCCGTCCCCGTTCTTAAAGAAAGGCCTGACCTTTGTGGATACGCCGGGCGTAGGCTCCGTGCACCAAAAGAATTCCGACGCGGCGTATTCCTATGTGAAGGAGAGCGATGCGGTGATTTTCATGCTTTCCGTGGACAGCCCGATTAACCAGATTGAAATCGACTTTTTGAAGAACGCAAAGGAATATGCGGCGAAGTTCTATTTTGCCGTGAACAAAATCGACTCAATTGACAGCTCCGACCTCGAAGAGTATCTTCAATACTGCAGAACGCTGATCTGCAAGCTGATGGGCGTTGACAGCATTCAGCTTTTCCCGGTAAGCGCAAGGACATCGGAGGGTGTGCAAGCACTTAAAGATGCGATTGAGGCAGACTGCCAAACGACAGTGCAGGAAATCATCGAACACTCCGCAAAACTCAAGATGCGGGACATTGCAACGAGTGCGCTTTCGCAGATTGACCTTTACCGCACGGCTCTGAAGATGCCGGCAAGAGAGTTTGACGCAATGTTCAAGGAACTGAACGAATTCTTTGCCGAAATCAAGCAGGAGGCAGCCGAATTTGCGGAGAGCTTCCGCAGCAATCCTCGGATGCTCGAAGCGCATATGAACGACATCAAGAACCGGCTTTCGGCGAAGGTGTCGGATATGTTCGGAATTGAATATCACTACACGATCAGCAGCGTGGACTTTTTCCGCGGTGGGGAGGTGGCCGAGGACGGATCGCGTGACCTCAGAGGAAGCTTTAAGAAGGCAGTGGATGATGTCTGCGAGGAATTAAACAAAACCCTGAACACGATTTTCATGCACAGGGAAGAGAACACCTATGTGGTAATCCGCAGGGTGAACGACCTGAACCGCCTGGTGCACAAGCTTGTGCGCCTGAGACGGGAACTGGCGGACGAATAATCACCTGCCGAGTTTGCCGATGGTCGGCGTGACCTGATAAAAATCACATAATGCCTGATATTGCTGCTCGGCGGCTTCGCGTTTCTTTTTCGCGTAGGCCTCGGCAGCATTTGTTTTTACTGCCTTTATCATGATGTTGCGGGCGGTGTGCTCCAGCGATGTAAATTCAATCATCGCCACATCGTAGCCGCAGGCCTCGAGTTTCAAACCGCGAAGCCCATCGGTCAGATATTCAGTGAAACGATCTTTTAAAATGCCGTGTTTGAGAATCGGCCTATGAAGGTCGTTTTTTATTTGTTTAAACAGCTCATGCTGGCAGCACGGAACGCTGAGGATGACTTTTGTGTTCCAGGCAACCGCGTTAATCAGCGCATAATCGGTTGCGGTGTCGCAGGCGTGAAGCGTTACGACCATGTCCGCGTGGTCGTCCGTATAGTCTGCAATGTTGCCTTTCAAAAACTTCAATTCATCGTAGCCGAGGTCGGATGCGACGCCGCTGCAGAAGTCGATGACATCCTCCTTTAAATCCAGTCCGATAATTTCTACATTTCGCTGCTGCATCACCTTGAGGTAGTGATAAAGAGCAAAGGTCAGATATGCCTTGCCGCAGCCGAAATCAATGATTTTCAAAGTCTTATCCTTAGGCAGGTACGGGAAAACATCTTCCACGATTTCAAGATAGCGGTTAATCTGACGGAATTTGCTGTAGCTGCGCGGAAATACGGTTCCATCTTCGCCCATAATCCCAAGGCGAATCAGAAAATCACAGGGAACGCCCGCAGGCAGTACATAGTTTTTCGCACGGTTATGAGCCAAAGCCGGCGCAGTCGCAGCAGCTTTCGCCGGGCCGGAAGCAGGTGCAGCCGTGTCGGCTGCCGAAGACCCCGGAGCCAACGCCGCCGAACCGGCTGCCGGAGCACCTGCGTTCCCCGGTGCCTTTGAAGACGATGCAGCCGGAGCAGCCAAGGCCTTGCGGGTAATCCGAGGGGTTTCAGGCTTCGCCGCGAGAACCTGAATCTCCGAATCCCGCAAGAAAATGTTTATCTGCTTGAAATCTTCACAGACCAGGCGCAGCGCAAGGCTGCGCGCATCGCCTGCTTCAAGATTGGAATGCGTTACTTTTTTCGGGTAAGTATACTCCGCCTGATATTTTGCCTGCCCGCCGATTTTGAGCGGACGCATCATAACTTTGCTGTACGCAAGGGATTTTTTGCGCTTCCCGGAAAAAATGATTTTGAGAAGAGAATCCCCTGCGAAAATTTCAGTAAATAGCTGCTCCAATTTATCTATATTTTTATCCATGTTAATCTCCGTTTAACTTTTGTGCTTTAATATTATGTTCAATTATTACATCTTTCGGCAGGATTGTCAAACAGAAAGCTTTAAATCTCAACAAAAGGAACGCCCAGCACATCGGCAAGCGACAAGGAAAGATTTTCAGCAATTTCCTCAATATTGGATGTGATCCAGTTCGCATCGTCTACATTGTCATGATAAGCGACTTCAACTAGAACTGCAGGGGCTTTCGTGCGGCGAAGCTCGACCAGACTTGTCGTCGGAACGACGGTCACAAGCTCCGGCTGCGGATAGATGAGTTTCAGATTATTCGCAAAAATTTCTGCAGCGGCTTTGCTGCGCGGACTGTCGCGGTAATAATAAACATCGGGCCCCTGAATACGGCCGGACAGATTGGCAGGCGCGGCATTGGTGTGAATCGCCAGATGGAAGTCATAATTTCCCGAATTGGACGCATTTACAGAATCAATGACCGTACCATTCGGATTATTTCGAGAAAAATCAATGCCGGCAGCTCTGAGGTAAGGAACCATTGCATCAGCAATAAGATTTGTGTAATATTCTTCCGTACCCCCGGTGACAAACTGGTTGTATTCCTGCGTCGAGGGGCTGAGAAAAACTGAAGCCATAAAAACACCTCCGTTGTATCGTTTTATTATGTCAGTATATGCGGCGGCGGAGCAAAATGATAAAACAAAAAATCACTGTGCCCACTTGAAAATAACATATTTATCAAGTACAATAGAATTAGTATGTATGAAAGGGTAAGTTTATGGAAAATATTTTTAACAATATCACTTCAAGTGTTGGAATTACAGATGTTTTAGACATTGTAATCATCACGTTTCTTATATATAAATTGCTGGGATTTATCAGAGAAACCAGAGCCGAACAGCTCGCGAAAGGATTGCTGCTTTTGGTGGTGGCGACACTGCTTTCCAAGTGGATGCATTTATATACACTACACTGGCTTTTGTCAAGCCTCATCAGCGCCGGACTGGTGGCGATTGTGGTTATCTTCCAGCCAGAACTGCGAAGAGCGCTTGAGTATTTGGGCAGAAGCAGAATTACCAATGTTTTCGGCGAAGTGGATAAGGAAGAAGCCAAGCGAATTGTAGGTCAGTTTGTGGAGGCGGTCGATTCCATGTCTGCAAGCAGGACGGGCGCTCTGATTGTCATTGAGAGAGAAATCGCATTGAACGATATAGTGGAGACAGGAACCGTCATCGACGCACAGATTACGGCACAGATGATCGGAACCCTCTTTTATGAAGGAACGCCGCTGCACGACGGCGCGGTCATCGTCCGGGGCGACAAGCTCTATGCGGCAGGATGCGTTTTGCCGCTTACGCAGAATAAAGAACTGAACAAGGAACTGGGGACCAGACACCGGGCAGGCATTGGAATTACGGAAAACTCAGACGCTTTGGTTATCATTGTGTCTGAGGAAACGGGGGTTATTTCTGTGGCGCAGAACGGCAGATTAACCCGATTCTTAGATGGCAAGAGCATTGAGAAAAAACTTTTGAACCTGTATTTTGAGGGGGAAACGGAGCAAAAACTCGGTGACAGAATCAAAAAGGCTCTCAAGGGGGTAAAAAATGCTGAAAAGTAATAAATTAAATTTAATCATCGCCTTGATTGTAGCAATCGTTTTGTGGGCATATGTTTTGGTAGACGTCAATCAGTCTTCGACGGAGACGGCTAAGGGGGTGCCGATTACGCTCCTGAATGAGCAGACCCTTGCAGCGGATGATTTGATAATTTTGTCGATGGATTACAGTAAAGTTAATATCAACTATTCTTGTCAGCGCCAGACTTTGAGCAAAATTAAGGACTCCGAATTTATTGTTACGGCGGATGTCGAGGGACTGAAGGTCGGAGAAAACAAGGTAAAACTTAATGTAACGCCTCCTGATGATGTTTCGGTTGAAAATCTCAGCGTACAGAAGATTACGATTGTGGTGGACGAATTAGTCAGCGCAGAGAAACCAATCAATCCGACTTTGGAAAATCAGACGGATGATGAGAATGAACCGAGTATCGTGCAAATAAGCGATGAGAAAGTTATGGTGAAAGGCGCGAAAACTTTGGTTGAAAAGGTAACGAGCGTCCGCGCAGCGCTGGATGCAGGAAAAGTTGCTGACGAAATGAAATCCCTTACCGTGCCACTCGTTCCGGTAGACGAAAACGGCGAGGAAGTCGAAGGCGTAAAATTGTCAAAGTCCAATGTTTCGATTACAGCGGTTATGCTGAAAAAGAAGACAGTCAGCCTTGATGTTCCAATCACCGGAGTGGAGCACAGCGCTTTCGAGCGCAGCTTTTCGGTTCCGAAAACGATTACAATTAAGGGAAGAGAGAATGTGCTTTCCACTATTGAGAAAGTACAGTGCAAAAATATTGATCTTTCCGATGTGTATGAGGATACGAAAATTAAAATCGAACCGATTTTACCGAGCGGAGTGACCGCTGCATCGGAGTCGCAGAACCTTTATGTAAATGTAAGCGTGAAAGGCGTGGAGACGAAGACCTTTACCTTTACGGAAAACGATGTGGTTCTGAGCGGAATTGGTGAGGACGCGACGGCTGTCGTGAAAAATGTGAAAATCAAGGTAACCGTTACTGCAAAACCGGAAGAAATGAGCGATATTACAGAGGAAGATTTTTCATTGACCGCGGACATCGACGGTTTAGAAGAAGGAGAGCATACGGTAGGGCTTTCCTGCGTATGCACAAAATCTCACACTGACTTGGAATATACTCCGGGAGAAATCAATATTAGTATTACTATGGAATAAAAAGCAGGAGGAAGAAGATGGGCAGACTCTTCGGAACGGATGGCGTAAGAGGTATCGCAAACAAGGAATTGACGCCGGAACTGGCGTTCAACTTAGGAAAGGCAGGCACTTTCGTTCTCAAAAAGAACGCGGCAAGACCCGTAATTGTAATAGGCAAAGACACTCGAGTGTCGGGTGATATGCTTGAAAACGCACTGACTGCGGGGATTTTAGCGGTCGGAGGCAATGTTATCAAAGCCGGGGTTATTCCAACGCCGGCTGTTGCATACCTAGCAAGGTGCTACAACGCAGATGCGGGAATTGTAATTAGTGCTTCACATAATACTTTTGAATACAACGGAATTAAATTTTTCAACGGCAATGGATTCAAACTTGACGATCTGCTGGAAGAAAAAATAGAGGATTTAATCATAAGCAGTGTGGATGTAAACAGCCATATTACAGGTGAAGAAATCGGCAAATGCCTCGAGGCAGAAGGGAATGCGCTTGAACTTTATGCGAACCACCTGCTCGAAACTGCTGACTTCAGGCTTGACGGCAAAAAAGTGGTGCTTGACTGTGCAAACGGAGCGTCCTATCAGGTAGCGCCGAAAGTATACGAAGCGCTCGGCGCGGAAGTGCTTGCAATCGGTGACCGCCCGGACGGAACGAACATAAACGATGCATGCGGATCGACGCATCCAGAGAAGCTGCAGGCGGCGGTGCTTGCGCACCATGCGGATATCGGGCTTGCTTTTGACGGAGATGCAGACAGACTCATCGTCGTTGATGAGCGCGGCAGGGTGCTCGATGGCGATAAGACCATCGCAATCTGCGCGAAAATGCTGAAGGAAGAGGGCAGACTGAAAGATGACAAGGTAACTGTGACAGTTATGAGCAATATCGGATTCCACAAGGCGATGGAAGCTGAAGGAATCAGCGTGGATGTTACCGGAGTCGGCGACAGATATGTACTGGAGCAGATGCTGAAAACAGGATGTGTAATCGGAGGAGAACAGTCGGGACACATTATCTTCCTTGAGCACACGACGACGGGCGACGGAATTTTATCCTCCATTCAGCTTGTAAAAGCAGTTCTTGCGTCGGGAAGGAAGCTTTCGGAGCTTGCCGATGAAATCAAGATTTATCCGCAGGTGCTGGTAAATGCAAAAATTAACAATGATTATAAAAAAACTTATATGAAGGATGAAGAGGTTGCGCTTGCGATTGCGGCAATTGAGGCGCAGATGGAAGGAAACGGAAGAGTTTTAATCCGACCGTCCGGCACAGAACCTCTCGTGCGCGTTATGCTGGAGGGAAATGACACGGAATTGATACGCCGTTTGGCGGAAGACCTTGCAGCTTTAATTGAAAAGAAGTTTAGGAGATAGAAATTATGTGCGGTATTGTAGGATATGTAGGAAAAAACGATGCGAGAAGCATCATCATGGACGGCCTTAAAAAGCTGGAATACAGGGGATATGATTCCGCGGGAATTGCGCTTGTAAGAAACGGCGGAATCGATATCAGAAAAAA
>CABQMM010000072.1 GCA_902465215.1 uncultured Bacillota bacterium | reverse complement strand
TTACAGGAACCATGGAAACAGTTTTGAACAACATTTTTGATTTCGCTGACACAGCAGTAGACATTTGCTTAGGTTTAATCGGAATTATGGCATTCTTCTGCGGACTGATGAAAGTCATGGAAGATTCCGGACTCTGCGAAAAGCTGGGTAAGGCAATCGCACCGGTAATGAGAAAATTATTCCCGGATGTTCCGGCAGATCACCCGGCACAGTCAACAATGGCGCTGTATTTCGCAGCAAACATTTTGGGTATCGGTAATGCGGCAACTCCGTTCGGTCTGAAAGCAATGCATGACTTACAGACTTTGAACCCTACTAAGGGCATCGCAACAAACGCACAGTGTATGTTGATGGCAATCGCAACAACTTCCATTACCCTGATTCCGGTTACAGCAATGGGTCTGCGTGCAGCAGTACAAACAGAAGGCGCTGCAGAAATCATCGCACCGGTTATCATCGCTACTACGATTTCAACCGTTACAGGCGTTGTATTTACTATCATTTTCCAGAAGACAAAGAGATGGAAGTTCGAAAATGTAGTAGAAAGAGAAATCGCAGCAGGAAGATTGGAAATCAACGAAGATTATATCGGAGACAACCCGATTGTACTTCCTGAAGACTATGAGCTGAAAACAGGTTCTGAAAAGGTTTCATTTTAAGAGGTAAGGAGGAAAATAGACATGACACATGCATTAGAAGTAATTTCCATATGGGCGATTCCGCTTGTAGTTGCGGCAGTTGCGCTTTATGCTATTATAAAAAAGGTTCCGGTATATTCTTCATTTACAACCGGAGCAAAAGAAGGTTTCTCTACAGCGGTAATGATTATTCCGTATCTGACAGCAATGCTTTGTGCAATCGGTATGTTCCGTGCATCCGGTGCGATGGATTACCTTTGCGACATTCTGGCACCTGTTACAAACTTAATCAACCTTCCGAGTGAGGTTTTGCCGATGGGTATCATGCGTTCCTTCTCCGGCGGCGCTGCTGAAGGTCTGATGGCTGACCTGCTCGCTACATATGGTACGCAGTCTCAGATTGGTCGTATCGCATCCGTAGCATTAGGCTCCACAGAAACAACATTCTATGTAGTAGCTGTTTACTTCGGTTCCGTAGGCGTGTCCAACACAAGACATTCCATCGCAGCCGGCCTGCTTGGTGACCTTGCGTCCCTTATCGCAGCAACAGTTATCGTTAATGTTATGTGGTACTAATACAGAAAGCAATCTGTAAAAAATATTTTATGTAAAATCAAAGGCTCGCCGGCATATAATTCTGTCGGCGAGCAATATATATGGGGGTTAAGATGAAATATCCAAAACGGTTAAAGGCCGGTGATACGGTCGGAATTATCTGCCCGAGTTCGGCAATTACAACAGAAAAGGTGGGCGAATGTATTGCAGCAGTAGAAGCTATGGGCTTCAAGGTAAAAGCTGCAGACAATTTGGATACGAATTATGCAGGATATATGGCCGGTGACGGCAAAATACGCGGAGAATGGATCAATCGTATGTTTGCAGATCCGGAAATTAAGGGGATTTTCTGCGTGAGGGGCGGAGACGGCGGAAGCCGCGCGATGGAACATATTGATTATGAAATCGTGAAAAAGAATCCGAAAATTTTTGTCGGTTACAGCGATGTTACAAGTATGCATCTTGCATTTACACAAAAATGCGATTTGGTTACTTTCCACGGACCGATGGTATCATCAAATATGATTAGCGATTTTGACGCGGAAACAAAAGCGTCATTCTTTGCAGCAATTGATGCAGAAAAGAATTTTGCGTTTAAAAATCCGGAAGGAATGCCGCTGGAAGTCTTGAAAGAAGGAAAAGCGGAGGGAAGATTGACAGGAGGAAATCTGTCACTTTTGTCCGCAAGCATCGGTACGCCGTACAGTCTTGACACAAAGGGGAAGATTTTATTTATAGAGGAAGTTTGTGAACCGATCACAAAGATTGAGAAATGGATGTACCATTTAAGAAATGCGGGAAAACTACAGGAATGCAGCGGAATTTTACTGGGTCAGTTCACGAAAATTACCTGTGACGATCCAAATTACGATGTAAACGCATGCATCACTGATATTCTGAGAGGTATAGATGTTCCGGTAATGTACAATATTCAGTCGGGGCACGGCAAGCCGATGATGACACTGCCGATGGGAGCAATGTGCAGAATGGACACAGCAGACAAGAGTATCATTTTTGACATCGAGCAGGACTTATAAATGGGATGAAAAGGAAGATAAAATGAATAAAAGAAAAGAAATCAAAGATGGAATACTGTATTTCGACGGATGTAGTACGGTCGAACTTGCAGAGAAGTATGGTACACCGCTCTATGTGATGTCTGAAAATGACATTGAAGATAAAATGCAGGAAATTAAGGACTGCTTTTTAAACAAATATCCAAATACAAGAGCTGCATATGCTTCAAAGGCATTTTGCACGATGGCAATGTATAAAATTTGCGAAAAAGAAGGTTTTTGCATTGACATTGTATCCGGAGGCGAGCTGTACACGGCTATCAAAGCGGGCTTTCCGGCAGAGCGCATCGAGTTTAACGGCAATAATAAGCTGCCGCACGAAATTGAAGAGGCTTTGGATTACGGAATCGGAAGATTTATCGTAGACGGGCTGCAGGAGGTTGCGCTGCTTGAGGCAATCTGCAAGGAAAAGGGCAAGACTGCCAATGTGCTTTTCCGTGTGACACCGGGCGTGGCAGCCAGCACACATGACTACATTACAACCGGAAAAAAAGATTCAAAATTTGGCATTCCGCTGGATGAGGATGTGTTCTTCCCACAGGTTGAGGCTGCGATTAAATCCGAGCACATCAACTTTTTGGGACTGCATTTTCATGTGGGTTCGCAGCTTTTTGACAATGCGCCATTTTTGCAGGCACTTGATATTATTCTTGACAAAGTTTCCCAGATTAAAGAACGATTCAATTATGATGTCAAAGAGCTGAACCTCGGCGGCGGTTTCGGCGCGGTTTATATCGACGAAGAAAGAAAGCCTTATGAGTATTTCCTGACACCGATGATGGAGAGGATTGAAGAATTCTTTGCGAAACTCGGAATGGACAGGCCTGCTGTAGTGATTGAACCGGGCAGAAGCATTGTTGCAGAAGCCGGTCTGTCACTTTATACAATTGGCAGCATTAAGGATATTCGTGATATTCGGAAGTATGTGTCAATTGACGGCGGCATGACGGACAATATCAGACCTGCATTGTATCAGGCTGAGTATGAAGGCGTTGTGGCAAACAAAGCTGACGAACCGAAAATCGATAAGGTTACAGTCTGCGGCAAATGTTGTGAATCGGGAGATATTCTGATTAAAGACTGCCTGATTACCGAGACTGCGAAGGCAGGGGATCTGTTTGCAATTTTCTCTACCGGGGCTTACGGATTTTCCATGGCATCGAATTATAACAGCAATCCGGTTCCTGCAGTTGTGTTGGTGAAAGACGGTGAATCGGAAATCATCGTAAAGAGACAGAGCTACGAAAATATGATTTCTAACCAGGTAATTCCGGAATTATTAAAATAGCATACAGAGGAAGACGAAATGGACAAAAATCAGCTTGAAACAAGGCTGAAGGCCTTAAAAGGACATGTAGGCTTTTACTATAAAAGCCTCGTAAATGACGAAAGCTATGAATACCACAGCGGAGACGAATTCGAGGCAGCGAGCCTGCCGAAGCTGGCGCTTTTGCTCGAGGTTTTAAGACTGGCTCATGAAGGCGAATTCAGTTTAACTGACAAAATTGAAGTCAAAGATATACAAAAGGTCGGAGGCTGTGGTGCGCTGAAGTCTTTTCCGGGTGATTTGAATGTCGAAATTGAGACGCTCTGCCGTTTGATGATTACAATCAGCGATAATACGGCAACGAATGCACTTCTGCGTTTTGCGGGGTTTGAGCGGATTCAAAGAGACTTTAAGGAGATGGGCTTACAAAAGACCCGCTTTGAGCGCTGTTATTTTGACGACGAAGCGCAGGAAAGAGGACTTTCCAATTATGTTTGTCCGGCTGAAATCGGTATGCTGCTTGAGCAGATTTACAGACGGCAGTTCTGCTGCGCAGAAGTTTCCGCCAAAGCTGAGGAAATTTTGCTTTTGCAGCAGATTCGTCATAAAATCCCCGGCTATATCGGCAGAGGCAAGAAAATTGCCAATAAAACAGGGGAAAGTGGAAATGTTACGCACGACGGGGCAATTGTGTTCGCAGAAAAACCGTTTGTCTTGGTTATTTGTTCCGAAGATACGGATGTTCCGGAGACAGAGAGGTTCATGCGTGAGATTGCACTTGCGCTTTATGAAGAAAACAACATATGACGGTTGTACGACGGGCTTTTCGGATGAAAAGCCTGTTTGTGCTTTCGGCAAGACGGAGGAAATACAATGAATAGAAAAGGAAATTTAATCAGACTTTTGGACTTGGATCAGGACTTTATTATTGACTTGAAATATGCGATGGAAAACAATTTTACCGGAGTGAAAATTTATCAATCGGCGGAATGCTGGATGGATGAGCATACTGCCGAAATCCTGATTAAAGCCAGAGACATCTTTAAAAAGGACGGTTATCGCGTGAAAATATGGGATGCGTACCGACCTATCCGCGCGCAGAGAAAATTCTGGGAGGTTATGCCCGATGACAATTTCGTGGCAAGACCGCCTGAAGTTGCTAAAATCAAGGAGTTCCGTCCATCTCACATGAACGGAATGTGCGTTGATGTAACACTGACAGACATGAACGGCATCGAGATTGAAATGCCTTCTCCGTTTGATACGATGAATGAACGGGCGTCGCTGGACTGCGAGCTGAATTCGGCAAAGGGAAGACAAAATGCGGCTTACTTGAAAGAAGTGATGGAATCCGTCGGGTTCCGTGCATATAAGGGAGAATGGTGGCATTTCTATGATGTTTCCGGACAGCCTGTAGCATTCAGTGATTATGAAATTTAGTAAAATGTCAACAAGAAAAACGGTTCTGCTGCTTGCGTGGCCCGCTATTTTAGAACAGGTTATGCAGACAATGGTAAGCTATGTGGATATGGCGATGGTCGGCAGCATGGGAGTTAATGCGGCTGCGTCGGTGACAGTAAATACAAGTCTGCTCTGGATGATTAACGGGATTATTTCCGGACCTGCGACAGGATTTTCGGTTTTGACTGCAACTGCAGTCGGGCAGAAAGATCCGGAAAAAGTCAAAAAGATTATGCGGCAGTCGATTATCGCCATGCTGCTTTTAGGCATGGTGATGTTGCTGCTAATAGAAGGTCTGGCACAGTTCTTCGCGAAGATTATGGGAGCGGAAGCCGAAATTATTCCGGATGCAAAAGCCTATCTGATGATTATCGGTTTTGGAATTCCGTTTCAGATTTTACTCGCAGTTTGCAGCGGAATCGTGCGTGGTATGGGTGATACCAAAACGCCGATGATTTATAACATTTCGTTTAATCTTATCAACATCGTGCTGAATTATTTATTGATTTACCCGGTGGGAAATGTGAAGCTGATGGGCTTTTCCGTAAAAACCATTGGACTGGGTCTTGGGGTGCGCGGTGCGGCGCTCGGAACAACGGGCGGCGCAGTAATCGTCGGGCTTTTAATGTTGCGGGTTCTCTTTTCAAAACGCCGTGAAATCTCCATTGCGATGAAAGAGGACTATCGCGTTGATAAGCCAATTATGCGTCAAATGTTGAATCTTAGTCTCCCATTGGTGTTTGAGCGGATCAGCATTTCTTTCGGACAGACATTGACGGCGGCTTTGGCAACGGGTTTGGGAACGGCGGCGCTGACAGCACATCAGCTTGCGAATACGGGCGAATCTATGTGCTATATGCCCGCATTCGGCTTTGGAATTGCAGTTACAACGCTGGTCGCTCAGTCAGAAGGAGCCGGAAGAGAGGATTTGAAGAAAGAATATTCAAAGCTTTGCATGGTGTATGATCTTGTTATCATGTGCGTGATGGCAACTTTGATGTACATATTTGCGCCGCAGCTCATGGGATTTTTTATCGCCGATGCAGCGGTAATCAAAGCAGGAGCCGCACTTCTGCGCATACAGGCGTTCGCGGAGCCGTGTCTGGCAGTCAACTATGTTGCGACCGGGATTATGAAGGGCGAAGGGGACACGAAATGGCCGTTTTTGATTGCGATTATCGGCATGTGGGGAGTCAGACTGCCACTGTCCTTTCTTTTTATCAAAGGATTAGGCTTGGGGCTAAATTTCCTTTGGATTGCAATGGCATGCGACTGGCTGTGCAGGGCCGGCATATGCGTGGTACGGCTGAAAAAACGAGGTGGACAGGAAAAACTGTTACAATAAAAAAATGCTTGCATTTCACGGATTTTGTAGTATAATTATTGGGTACGGTTGTGCCCGTACAATTCTCTGCGACGATACGCGAATTTCGGCAATGAGGTCGGAAGCGCTGAAACCGTCGCCATACAAGTCCATAGGGAGGTGACAAAATGACAAATTATGAAGTTATGTTCATTATCGACGCTGCTTTGGAAGATGAAAAGAAAGACGCGACAGTAGAGACAGTGCAGT
>CABQMM010000071.1 GCA_902465215.1 uncultured Bacillota bacterium | reverse complement strand
GGGATTATGTGCATTTCGGCGGCATATCCAAGCCTTGATGTCGACCCGGCAGATTATGCGGAAAGCGACGGAAGCAAGGCGGGCGACGCAGACGGAAACAGCGCTGCAGGCGGCGGTGCGGATAAGGCAGGAAAGAGCGAAAATGAAGAAAAAAACGGCGCCACCCTTGTAAATACAACGGAAAATAATAAATCGTCTAAAAACGATACGAAGGTGATTGCAACGAAAGCAGAGGACGAAGGAGAGCCGCGTGTCTTTGGCAAGGACCCGGTGGTTTTAATCGTGCATACCCATGCGACGGAGTCCTATCTGCCGTCATCGGAGGGCAATTATCACCGCAAAGGCAAGCTGAATACGGTGCGTGATGCGGGCGATGTTTTGGCCGAGACGCTGGACGAAGCAGGAATCCCGTGCGTGCACGATGTAACTTTGCACGACGAAAAATCCTACAATCAGGCATACAGCCGTTCCTATGAGACCACGGAGGCTTTGCTGAAAAAATATCCGAGCATTGAGTGTGTCATTGATTTGCACAGAGATGCGGTGCCGGGCGAGGTGTCGGTGGCGACGGTGTCCGTGGGCGGCAAAAAGTGCGCAAAGTATTCGTATGTTGTCAGCAATGCGGTGGAAACCTATGCGAGTAATTTAGCGTTCATACGCAAAATGAACGAAACGGCGACGAAGAAATATGACGGGTTTACGGGAAATATTTTGGAAAGAGGTTATCGCTATAATCAAAATCTCTCATCCAAGTATATGCTGCTGGAGATTGGCTATAATCGAAACGACATCGAGGAAGTGCGCTGCACGGCAGAGATGGTCGGGAAAATTTTAGCGGATACTTTAAAAAGCGCAAAGTAGAGAAGCGGTGGGGCAACCGAAAAGAAATGAAACAAAAGAAAAGAAAGGAAAGCAAAATGAAGAATTTTTGGGAATATGTGCTGATTGCGATGCTGTTTTTCGTCGCAGCAACGGCGCTTTTAACCGTGGACAAGCGGGCATCAGAAAACAGCGGATATGAAGAAGCGTTTTCGGCAAAAAAAGTTGAAATTTTCCAACATATGCATTAGAATATAATATGAGTAAATATGCTCAAACGAAAAACATGAGAAAAAACAAAATTAAAGATAACAGAGGAAAACACGAGTATGGATTATCAGAAATATATCAGAAATTTCAGCATTATCGCGCATATCGACCACGGCAAATCGACGCTGGCGGACAGGCTTATCGAGAAGACCGGGCTGGTTGCCGAAAGAGATATGAAAGAGCAGTTTTTGGACAATATGGATCTTGAAAGGGAGAGAGGCATTACCATCAAGCTGCAGACCACCCGTCTTGTATACAAGGCAAAGGACGGAAATGAATACATTTACAACCTCATTGACACGCCGGGACATGTGGACTTTACATATGAGGTTTCGCGTTCGCTTGCAGCCTGCGAGGGAGCGGTGCTTGTCGTGGATGCGACGCAGGGTGTGGAAGCACAGACGCTTGCAAATGTGTACCTGGCACTGGATGAAAATCTGGAGATTTTGCCGGTTCTTAATAAAATCGACCTTGCATCGGCAAGACCGGATGAGTGCAAGGAGGAAATCGAGGAAATCATCGGGCTCGATGCAGAAGATGCACCGCTGGTGTCCGCCAAGACAGGACTCGGCGTTGACGAACTTCTGGAGCGTGTAATCGACGCAATTCCGGCACCACAGGGCGACGAAAACGGAAAGCTCAAGGCTCTGATTTTT
This sequence comes from uncultured Bacillota bacterium, assembly GCA_902465215.1. GTDB lineage: Bacteria > Bacillota > Clostridia > Peptostreptococcales > Anaerovoracaceae > CAG-238. Next base: position 4,827 of record CABQMM010000071.1, on the reverse strand, counting down.
GACTCGAAATATGACAACTACCTGGGCGTGATTATTTACGCGAGAATCAAGGACGGAAGCGTGAAGAAGGGCGATGTCATCCGACTGATGGCGACGAATAAAAAATACGAAGTAACGGAAGTGGGAATCTGTGCGCCGAATCTGATTCCGACCAAGCAGCTTAGAGCGGGCGAGGTTGGCTACATCTGTGCGTCCATCAAGCAGGTGGCGGATGCGAGAGTCGGCGATACCATCACACTGGATGCAGACCCGGCGGACGAGCCGCTTCCGGGCTATAAAAAAGTACAGTCGATGGTTTACTGCGGCATTTACCCGGCAGAAGGCGAAAAATACGAAAGCGTAAAGGACGCACTCGAAAAGCTTCAGGTCAACGACGCAGCATTTAATTTTGAGCCGGAAACATCGCAGGCGCTCGGATACGGGTTCCGCTGCGGCTTCCTCGGACTCCTTCACATGGAAATCATCGTTGAAAGACTGGAAAGAGAATTCAATCTCGGTGTCATTACAACTTCGCCGAGCGTTATCTATAAAGTAGTCAAGACGGACGGCACGGTTGAAATGCTGCAGAATCCGTCGAATCTGCCGACACCGCAGGAAATCGACCATATCGAGGAACCAATGGTTAAGGCAAATATCATGATTCCGAACGACTATGTGGGAAGCATTATGGAGCTTTGCCAGCAGAGAAGAGGCACGATGCTGCATATGGAATACATCACGCCGACGAGGGTGCAGCTTCATTACGATATGCCGCTCAACGAAGTTATTTACGACTTCTTCGATGCATTGAAATCTAAAACGCGCGGCTATGGCTCGCTCGAATACGAATTTGACAGATACGAAAAATCACAGCTTGTGAAACTCGATATTATGCTGAACAAGGAACTTGTCGACGCATTCTCGATGATTGTGCATGAGTCGGAGGCTTACCAACGCGGGCGTTTCGTCTGTGAAAAGCTCAAGGAAATCATTCCGATGCACCAGTTTGAGGTGCCGATTCAGGCGGCAATCGGACAGAAGGTCATTGCGCGTGAAACCGTGCGCGCATACCGTAAAGACGTAATCGCAAAGTGCTACGGCGGTGATATTTCCAGAAAGAAGAAACTGCTCGAAAAGCAAAAAGAAGGCAAGAAGCGTATGCGCCAGTTCGGTACGGTTGAGGTACCGCAGGAGGCGTTCACGGCAGTTTTGAAATACGACGATAATAAGTAAAGCGAAGCGGGACAAGAGACAAATATGCTGCAGGGAAAAAACAGAGGAATTTACATTCATATACCGTTTTGCAGGAGCAAATGTCCGTACTGCGACTTTTACTCGACGCCAAAACAAACGCCTGCACTGAGAGAGGCGTTTGTCCGTGCGCTCGAAAATGAAATCGAGTATTATGGAAAGGCATGGTGCGCCTATGAGGACAAGCCTGTCGAAAGCGTCTATTTCGGCGGCGGAACGCCGAGCCTTCTTGACGAGACGCAGTTTGAACGCTTGATGGAGCGCATAAGGGAAAACTTTACGATAGAGGACGGAGCGGAAATCAGCATGGAAGCCAATCCGGCTTCCGTGACGGAGGAAAAGCTTGCGGCATATCGCAGGGCAGGTCTCAGCCGCCTGAGTATCGGCGCACAGTCTTTTGACAGTAAGGTTTTGAAAATTTTAGGAAGAATTCACAGCCCGTCGCAGATTGAGGAAGCCTTTCTTGCGGCGCGCGAGGCAGGCTTTGAAAATATCAGTCTGGATTTGATGTTCGGAATCGCGGGGCAGAGCCCGGAAAGCTGGGAGAACAGCGTCGAAAGCGTGATTCGTCTGGCACCGGAGCATGTGTCGCTGTACAGCCTTGAGATTATGGACAATACGCGTTTTGCGAAGGAGCATGAGGCAGGCATTTACAGGGAGACAGAAGAAAGCGAAGACCGCAGGATGTATGAATGCGCGCTGGAAATGATGGAAGAAGCGGGATATCAGCAGTACGAGATTTCCAATGCCGCAAAGCCGGGCTATGCCTGCAGGCACAATCTGCGCTACTGGGATATGGGAGAATATCTGGGGCTGGGACCCTCGGCACACTCGTTTATGAACGGGATTCGCTATGCAAACGCGGCGGATTTGGAAGCCTACATCGAGGCGATGACAGCAGCGGACGCAGCAGAAGCGGCGGAAACGACAGGGGTGGCAGCAGAAATAAATATGAAAATTCCGCTAAGCCCGGCCGTAGCTAATGCTTATGAAAATACGGAGCAGGACAATCTTTCGGAGTATCTTTTCACGGGGCTTCGTAAAAACGAAGGAATCAGCAAAAGTGCTTTCCGAAGAACCTTTGGCAGGAAGCTTTGGGAGTGCTTTCCGGAAGGAAAAAGAGAATTTGAAGCGTTTGTGTCAGCGGGTTTTGCGAAGGAGGATGCGGGCAGGCATGAACATTTCCAATAAAATAATGATGATTTTTGTTTAGAGTTTTGATAAAACTGGAAGGAGGCCGCATGGGGAAATACATAATGGCGCTGGATCAGGGAACGACGAGTTCGCGCTGTATTCTTTACGATAAAAAGGGCAGAATCATAAGCTCCGCCCAAAAAGAGTTCACGCAAATTTACCCGAAGGCGGGCTGGGTTGAACACGACGCGATGGAAATCTGGTCCACACAGATGGGTGTGGCGCAGGAAGCGCTTTTGAAAATCAACGGCACCTACGAGGATATTGATGCCATCGGCATTACGAATCAGAGAGAAACGACGGTGGTCTGGGATAAAAAAACCGGTGTGCCGATTTACAATGCGATTGTGTGGCAGTGCCGCAGAACCGCAGAGTACTGTGACAGCTTGAAAGAGCAGGGTCTCAGCGAGAAGATTCGTGAAAAGACAGGGCTTCTGATTGACGCTTATTTCAGCGGAACGAAGCTCAAGTGGATTCTTGACAATGTACCGGGTGCAAGAGAAAAGGCAGAAAAAGGAGAGCTGCTTTTCGGTACGATTGAAACTTGGCTGATTTGGAAGCTGACGGACGGCAGGGTGCATGTAACCGATTATTCCAATGCGTCCAGAACCATGATGTTCAATATCAATACGCTGGAGTGGGATGAGGAAATCCTAAAGCTCCTTGCAGTACCAAAGCCGATGCTTCCGCAGCCAAGACCGTCCAGTGAGATTTACGGGGTAACAAGCGAAAAGATTTTCGGCGGTGCGATTCCGATTGGAGGCGCAGCGGGAGACCAGCAGGCAGCGCTTTTCGGACAGACCTGCTTCCGGCCGGGAGAAGGTAAGAATACCTATGGTACCGGCTGCTTCCTTTTGATGAATACGGGAGAAAAGCCTGTGTTCTCAAGCAACGGACTGGTTACAACCATCGCATGGGGCATTGACGGCAAAGTCGAATACGCGCTCGAAGGCTCGGTATTTGTCTGCGGTGCGGCGATTCAGTGGCTCCGTGATGAGATGGATATTATAGAAAGCGCACCGGAATCGGAGAAAATGGCGCTTGCGGTGCCGGATTCCAACGGCGTTTATGTCGTTCCGGCTTTTGTGGGGCTGGGCGCGCCGTACTGGGACCCTTATGCCAGAGGCGCGGTGCTGGGCATTACCAGAGGTGCGAATAAGTATCATCTGGTCCGCGCGACGCTGGAGTCTATGGCGTATCAGACGAAAGATTTGATTGACGCTATGGCTGAGGACATGGGTTTTGATATGCAGAGCCTGAAGGTTGACGGCGGTGCGTGCGCCAACAACTTCCTGATGCAGTTTCAGGCGGATATTCTGGGCTGTGAGGTCAAACGCCCGCAATGCATTGAAACGACATCGCTGGGAGCCGCTTATTTAGCGGGACTTGCAACAGGCTTCTGGAAGAATAAAGAAGATGTAATTGAAAACTGGCAGGTGGATCGGACGTTCCGACCTGACATGGAAGAAGAAAAGAAAGGAGCGCTTTTGTCCGGCTGGAAGAAGGCGGTAGGCTGCGTGCGAGGCTGGGCGAAAGAATCGTGTATTTATGGGTGAACAGATAAAGCAAAGAGACTACATGTTCGACACGTTCAGAGGCCTTCTGATGTGGTCGATTCCGCTGTCGCATTTTACGAGGGTGGCGGGAAACTTCCATCAGGACTCGCTGTCGGGCGTGATTTACATAACGATTAATGTTTTCGTTATGCAGGCGTTCGTATTCCTGTCCGGCTATTTTTCCAAGAAACCGGATCGTTCGAAGGAGACCTCGTTTCATACCTTCATGTGGCCTTATCTTTTAGGTATTCCGTTCTTTTATCTGGTGCGGCTGCTGATTTTCGGTCATGCGAACTGGAACCTCGACCAGCCGCCGTTTGCGCTGTGGTATTTATGGGCGCTGTTCTTCTACCGTTACTTCACGAAGGAATGGATGAAGATTCCGTACATATTGGAGCTGAGCATCGTTGTCTACCTTCTGGCGGGGCAGATTCCGTTCCTGACGGGTGTTTTAGGCCTTGGCAGAATGGTTTCCTATTTCCCGTTCTTCGTTATGGCGGTTTACTGCACAGGGGATCAGCTTAAGAAACTTCAGTGCTTAAAGAAGTGGCACTGCTGGCTGCTCGGGGCGGTTCTTCTGGGAATTTCCTGCGTGCTGGCATTTTGCGTGCCGCAGCTTCCGGTTGGCTTCTATCTGCTGAAAACAACCGCGGCGAACCTCGGAATTCCATGGTACTGGGATATTTTCGGGAGACTCATGGTGCTTTTCCTAGCGTGGGGCTGGATTATTTTGATGGTAAATATTTTGCCGAGCAAAAAGAATTATCTGGCATATGTAGGAATGAACACAATGCCGATATATATTCTTCACTTAATTGTGAGATACTTAATAAAGGTGCATGGAATC
>CABQMM010000070.1 GCA_902465215.1 uncultured Bacillota bacterium | reverse complement strand
GCCACATTTCTTACAATTTTGGAAACATCTACATTAACCGTAACATCTACGCTGCCTCTTTCTTTTCTTCCCGGTACCATTGGTATACCTCCTTTGTCTTGTGTTTTATGATGTAATCATATCATAAAACCGCGGAATCCTCAAGTATCTTTTCGAGACGGAAATCAGGCGTGCGCAGGTATCTTCCCAGTCCGTAAAGGCTTTCCGGATCTCCCTGCGTGATATGCGCCATGCGCTGGTAGGAGTTGACCGAGAGCTTCAGCCCCAGACTTTTCAAAACCTCATCGGCATTTTTATCCTGCGGATAAGCACCGTAGGGCCATGCAAACATAAGAGGGGCTTTTCCTGCCGCCTGACCAATCTTTTCCTGATTTTGCGTCAGGTCCTTAAAGAGAATCGCATGATAATCGGAAAGGGACTCTCCTTTTTTCTGGTCAGCGCCTTTGCGTCCGCCTGCTATTTGGTGCAGGTTGTAGGTGTGGTTTCCGAACTCGACGAGTCCCGATTTTGCCATGACGGCGACCTCGCCCCATGACAGATTGCAGCTTGAAGGGACACGGTAAATATCATCAGATGAAATTTCCGAATCGGCACCGATAAGCGAAATGACTGCCTTCATGCCATACTTTTCGAGCAGCGGATAAGCATAGAGATAATTATTGCAGTAGCCGTCGTCAAAGGTCAGAAGTATGGGCTTTTCGGGCAGCTTCGCGCCGCTTTCTGCGTAAGCGATGAGCTGCGAGGGCAGGACCGTGGTAAAACCGTTGTCTTTATACCATTTTAAATCACTTTCAAAGCGGCTTTGACTTATGAAATATTCGCTCTCGCTTCTTCCGTTTTCCGTAATCCCGTGGTACATGATAATCGGTATTTCTACTGTTTCGCGTTTGTCTAAAAGAAGGCGGGAAGGCGCAGAAACGGTAAAACGGATGCTGCCGTCGGAAAAGACGGGGATTTTGCCTCCCATGCAGGAACTGATTCCGCAGGCAATGCCGGACACCATCAAAAAAACAAGAAAGATGATAAGAAAAAAATCCGTTTTCTTCATAAGGACACTCCAATCCGAAGAGTCAGAGCCTCTTCTGTAAACGATATTCGACAAAGATATAAATTATGCGGAAAACACATATATTTGTTGAAATGAACAAAAAAAGAGTGAAAATAGCGTGAAATGTTTTGAAAAACTATTGGCAATTCACAAAAATAACGCTATAATTAAGAGCGGAAAGGAGAACAACAGAAATGCCAATCAGAATTAACGAACAAATGCCGGTGGTGCAGAAGCTGAACGAAGAAAATATTTTCGTCATGGCGGAAGACCGTGCGGCAAGTCAGGATATCAGACAGCTGAAAATCGCGGTTGTCAACATTATGCCGGAAAAGGAGTCTGCGGAGCTGCAGCTTTTGAGACTGCTTTCCAACTCACCGCTGCAGGTGGAAATTACATTCATCCGTATGGATTCCCATGAGTACAAGAATTCGACGGATGTTTATCTCCAAAAATTCTACAAGTCCTATTCGGAAATCAAGCACGACTATTTCGACGGCATGATTATTACGGGCGCCCCGGTGGAAAAACTGGAGTTTGAGGATGTCGACTACTGGGACGAAATTACGGATATCATGGAGTGGAGCAAAAACCATGTAACCTCGGCGATGTTTATCTGCTGGGCGGCGCAGGCAGGACTTTACTACCATTACGGAATTGAGAAATATGATTTTGATAAGAAGCTTTCGGGAGTCTTTCGGCACGAACTGCTTTCGGACGATGAGGAAATTGTCAGAGGCTTCGACGATGTTTTCTATGTGCCGCATTCCAGACACACGGGCATTAAAACGGAAGATATTCGCAAACATCCCGAATTGAAAATTATGGCGGAGTCGGACAAGGCAGGAGCTTTCCTGATTCTGGACAAAGAAAACAGCCGAATTTTCGTGACAGGACATCCGGAATATGACCCGAACACGCTTTCAAACGAATACTTCAGGGACATCAAAAAAGACGCAGACACCTGCGTTCCGGAAAACTATTTCCCGGGTGACGACCCGAGCAAAACGCCGAAGGCAACTTGGAGAAGCTGCGCGAACCTGCTGTTTTCCAACTGGCTCAACTATTATGTTTACCAGATTACGCCTTATGACTTGTATAAGGACAAAATTTGAATATTTTGAACAGAAAACGAAGATATATAGGAGGAAATGAAAATGGCAGATATTAGAGATTCAAGAAACTGGAGCTTTGAAACAAAGCAGTTACATATCGGACAGGAACAGGCAGACCCGGTAACGGACGCAAGAGCGGTTCCAATCTATGCAAGCACATCCTATGTGTTCCATAATGCACAGCATGCGGCAGACCGTTTCAGCCTGAAGGACGCAGGCAATATCTACGGAAGACTCACAAATCCGACGCAGGACATTTTCGAGCAGAGAATCGCGGCATTGGAAGGCGGCGCAGCCGCTTTAGCAACCGCATCCGGTGCAGCAGCCATCAATTATACAATCGGCGCGCTCGCACGCAGCGGCGAACATATCGTAGCTTCCAAGACCATCTACGGCGGAACTTACAACCTTTTGGCACATACGCTTCCGCTTTCCTCCGGCATTACGGCAACTTTCGTTGATCCGGAAGAAGAAGGCGCATTCGAGGCTGCCATTCAGGAAAACACGAAAGCAATCTTCATCGAAACCCTCGGCAACCCGAATTCCAATATCATCGACATCGAAGCAGTTGCAGAGGTTGCACATAAGCACGGCATTCCGCTGGTCATCGACTCGACCTTCGCGACACCTTATCTGATTCGTCCGATTGAACACGGCGCAGACATTGTCGTGCATTCCGCGACCAAATTCATCGGCGGTCACGGAACTGCAATCGGCGGCGTGATTGTGGACGGCGGTACTTTTGACTGGAAGCCTTCCGGAAAGTATCCTTGGATTTCCGACCCGAATCCGAGCTATCACGGCGTTTCGTTTGCTGAGGCAGCAGGCCCGGCAGCATTTGCAACCTATATCAGAGCAATTCTTTTGAGAGATACCGGCGCAACACTTTCTCCATTCCATGCTTTCATCTTCCTGCAGGGGCTGGAAACGCTTTCGCTCAGAGTAAAGCAGCATGTGTCGAATGCTCTTAAAATCGTGGAATATCTGAACGACCATCCGCAGGTTGAGGCGGTTCACCATCCGTCCCTTCCAAACGATCCGAGCCATGCGCTCTATGAAAGATATTTCCCAAGCGGCGCAGGCTCAATCTTTACCTTTGATATTAAGGGCAGCGCAGCCGATGCGCAAAAATTCATCGACAATCTGCCAATCTTCTCGCTCCTTGCGAATATTGCGGATGTAAAATCACTGGTAATTCATCCGGCAAGCACGACGCACGCGCAGCTTACACCGGAAGAGCTGGCTGAGCAGGGAATCAAGGAAACGACAATCCGTCTTTCCATCGGCATTGAAGATGCGGACGACCTGATTGCGGCGCTTGATACCGCCTTCGAAGCGATTAAATAGATTATAAGTTCTAAAAGGAAATACCGCCACGGAACTTTGCGGTGCGGAAATCTAAACCCTGCATCGTGAGCCGGAGGCGGTGTTTCCCTGTTTTTGGAGACTCAGCACGGCGCGACGCGGCCTAAAATCCCATAGACTTTTAAGCGGAATTTTAGTATAATAATTGTGGATTTTCTTTGTCCGGCGAGCTGCCGGACAGAGTTTACAGGAGGGAAAAATGAAAATTGCATATAAAAACGGAATCCTTCTGGACGGATCTGAAAACATGACGCCGCAGAGGGGTAAAATCATTCTTACCGACGGCGAAAAAATTGAAAAAATCATAGAAGAAGCAGGCAGCGATTTGGACGGCTACAGGGTTGTGGATCTTGGCGGAAAGTACATTATGCCCGGGCTGATTAACCTCCATCTTCACCTTCCGTCGTCAGGAAAGCCTAAGAAAAAGGAATCCGACCCGGTTAAATTAGTAAAGCTGATTACCTCGAACGGACTTTTCAGAAAAATAGGAATAAAAATCTGTGCGAACGCCGCGAAAACGCAGCTTTTGAGTGGAGTTACGACGATTCGTACTTCCGGCGGTGTCGCAAATTTTGATTCGCTGATTCGGGATAAAATCAATAAAAAGGAGCTGGTCGGACCGCGGATCCTCGCATCCGATATGGCAGTTTCTGTAGAAGGCGGCCATATGGCGCATTCATTGGCTTATGTGGCTGAAAGCCCGCAGGAAGCTGCCGCTTATGTAAGAAAGATTGCGGAGGGAAAACCTGACTGGATTAAGCTCATGATTACGGGCGGCGTCCTCGACGCAAAGGTCAAGGGTGAACCGGGCGAGCTTAAGATGCCTGCCGAATATGTCAAGGCGGCGTGTGACGAGGCACATGCACTCGGATTTAAGGTTGCAGCACATGTCGAAAGCCCGGAGGGCGTGAAGTGTGCGCTTGAAAACGGAGTGGATTCGATTGAACACGGAGCAAAGCCGGACGCGGAAATCATAGAATTATTTAAGGAAAAAGGCGCATTTCTTGTCGCTACCATCTCTCCGGCACTTCCGTTTGCTGAATTCGACAGAGAAACAACGCACATAACGGAAGTCGCACAGTACAACGGCAAAATCGTATTCGAAGGCATTTTGGAATGTGCAAAGGCCTGCCTTGCGAACGGAATTCCGGTGGGACTCGGCACGGATACGGGCTGCCCTTACATCACACATTACGATATGTGGAGAGAACTGAACTATTTCCACAAATACTGCGGCGTTTCAAATGCTTTTGCGCTCTATACGGCAACGAAGCGGAATGCACAGCTTGCAGGCGTGGGAGACATTACCGGAAGCATTGAGGCCGGAAAATCTGCAGACTTCATACTTACGAAGGAAAATCCGCTCGAAAATCTTGCGGCACTCAGAAATATCGACATGGTTGTTTTCCGCGGGGAAATAACGGATAAGCCGAAGGTAAAGAAGATGCCCGAGGTAGAAGCGGCGCTGGATGAATATATCTGACGCCAAGAATAATAAAACATAAAGGAAAAAATCACATGAAAGCAGCATTTCATACACTGGGCTGCAAAGTCAACCAGTACGAAACGGAGGCCATGAAGGAGCAGTTTGCTGCCCGCGGCTATGAAATCGTAGGGGAAGAGGAAGCAGCCGATGTATACATTATAAATACCTGCACGGTTACGAACCTTGCAGACCGCAAATCGCGTCAGTATATCCGGCGCATGAAAAAACAGTGCCCGGAGGCAGTGGTTGCCGTGACGGGATGCTACGCGCAGGTCAAGCCCGAGGAACTTGAGGCTTTGCCGGAAGTCAACATTGTGGCGGGCACGGGCGAAAAAAACAACATCGTGGATTATGTGGAAGAGTATTTTACAAACCACACGAAGCAGAAACATATTTTGGAATACGATGCACTCACATCCTATCACGACAAAGGCATCATCACTTCGATGGATTCGCGCACGCGCGCTTACATCAAAATTCAGGAAGGGTGCAATCGGTTTTGCTCTTACTGCTTGATTCCGTTCGCGCGGGGAGCCGTCAGAAGCCGCAATCCCGAAGAGATCATAGAAGAAGTGCAGGCTTTGATTGACAAGGGCTTTCGCGAGGTCGTTCTGACGGGAATCAACACGGCGCTTTACGGCACGGAGGAAAACTTCCCGTATCCGCTTACGGACGAAGAAAAAGTGCTCGGCATGCACGGAATCGAAATCATCATCAGCCGGATTAACGCTTTGGACGGGGAATTCCGCATCAGGCTCAGCTCTCTCGAGCCGACGGTGGTCAATGCCGAATATGTGAAGAGGCTCATGCACTACGAAAAGCTCTGCCCGCATCTGCATCTTTCGATTCAAAGCGGAAGCGACAGCGTGCTTGCGGCGATGAACCGCCATTACAGCAGGCAGGAGTATCTCGACATTGTACGCGTATTGAAAGACTGCGACGCGCATTACGGCGTGACGACAGATATCATCTGCGGATTTCCGGGTGAAACCGAAGAGGACTTTGAAGACAGCCTTCGCATGACCGAAGAAGCCGACTTCCTCAAAGTCCACGCATTCCGCTATTCCAGGCGCGAAGGCACGGTGGCATACGAGATGAAAAATCAAGTGGACGGTGAGACGAAAAATAAACGCGTAAACCGCCTGATGGAAAAGGCGGAAGAGGTAACGCGGAGATTCTTTGAAAGCTCGGCAGGCGAGGTGCGGACAGTTCTCTTCGAGCAGGAAGAGGCGGAGTTGTCTCGAAACGCTGTGCCGGCAGAGGTCGATGCTTCGAAAGCGGACATAGTCCTTAGCGGCTACACCGAAAATTACATCAAAGTGTATGCAGACGGCAGCGAAGAGCATTTAAACAGTTTCCAAAAAGTTAAGCTTTTAGAACCATATAAAGACGGTATGAAAGGAGAAATATTATAATGGCAGATTGTGTATTTTGTATGATAGCGAATCATGAGATTCCATCAACCATCGTTTACGAGGACGATAAGATTATTGCGTTTAAAGATTTAGACCCGCAGGGTCCGGTGCATGTGCTGGTTATTCCGAAAAAGCACATCGCGTGTCTGAACGATGTTAAGCCGGA
>CABQMM010000069.1 GCA_902465215.1 uncultured Bacillota bacterium | reverse complement strand
ACGCCTCTTTCAGATGCATTGCCAGCTTGTCCGCGCGTGCCGTAATCTTGAAATATTCACCGCTTTCGAGAAGCGCATAGAACTGCAGACCGAGGAGCCAGCCTTTTGCAAGGACAGCACCGTTCTGCTTCATATAGGTTTTGAATCTGTGCTTGAGCGAATCAGCAAGCAGAACAACCGCTTCGCCGAACAGTGCACCGCATTTCGTTCCGCCGAGATAGAAAACATCCGCAAGCTGTCCGAAATCCCGCAGGCTGACATCATTTGCCTCCGAGCCAAGTCCATAGCCCATGCGCGCGCCGTCCACAAAGAGATACATGCCGTATTTATCGCATACCTGCCTGATTTCTTTCAGTTCTTCAAGCGAGTACAGCGTTCCGAGCTCCGTAGGAAATGAAATATATACCATTTTCGGAACGGTGAGATGTTCCGGCTCGCCGTCGTTAAAATATTCCGAAGCGCAAGCCTCTATCTGCTGCGCACTCAGCTTACCGTCAACGCCCGGCAGTTCCAGAATTTTATGACCTGTATTTTCAATCGAAGCCGCCTCGTGACAGTTGATATGTCCTGTCTGGGCGCAGATTACGCTTTCAATCGGACGCAGCGCCGCTGCCGTCACCACAAAATTTGCCTGCGTGGCTCCAGCAAAGAAAAAGATGTCCGCATCCTGTCTGTCAATTTCTTTTTTGATAAGCTCTTTTGCTTCGTCGCACCAGATGTCCTCTCCGTAGCCGCCGTAGCCTTCGCCTGCGGTCTTTTCGAGCAGCGCAAGGACGCATTCATGCGCTGCGTGGTTATAATCGTTGTTAAATCTCATCATATGCACTTCCTCCTATTTCCTATAAATATACCACAACTTAAAAAATTTAAAAAAACTTTGTTGCACTTTGCGCTTTTTTCCGTCTTAATATATAGAAGGGGAAAAGGAGGAACAAAATGAAAAGCAAAATTGAAGACGATAAGATTTATACAAGTAAAAGTCTCACAGAAGAGATGAATGAAGAACGCATTCGACAAGGAAAAGATGAATTGCCGAAGATTAATCCGCTCAGGGGCGGAACGAGCACTTTGGCGCGAAAAGACAAGTCATGGAGCAGCGTACCGGACTTCTTCGCAAAGGTTTTCAAGAAGAAATAAAAGCAAGGCTTGCGCGGCAACCTTTGATTTGGTAAAATCTTCTTACACAGTAAGGGACGTGTAAGAGGTATGGGGAATGCGTAAAAAACAAAACATGGAAGAAATTTACCTTGAAAACAGGTATTGGGTATATGGCAGCTTTCTTAGAAAGACGGGAGAGATAGAGACGGCAGAAGATTTATCGCAGACGCTTTGGCTGCGCTTCTTCCAGAATTATGAGAATTTGAATCTGCCAAATGAAAAGGTGGTGCGGGCCTATCTTCGCAGCATGATTTTGCATGCGGAAGCTGATTACCGGCGGAGCACGCAGAAGGCGGAAGATTTAATGAAGGAGCTTGAAAATCTTTTGGAGGCAGACAATATCGGGCAGGATGCTGTTCATGCGGAGGCTTTTCCTGAAGATGCGATAGATGATATTGAAGCTGTTTACAAAGAACTCAGCGAGGAAGAGTGCCTTTTGCTCTCGCTCAAGTACGAAGGTCGTTATACCAGCAGGGAAATCGGAGCCGTCATCGGAATTTCTCCATCACTGGTGCGTATGCGTCTGAGCAGGATTACCGAAAAACTGCGCAAACAGATGAAAAAAAGAAATGAGTAAAGGAGGTGAAATCTGTGGAGCAAAAAATGATGAAAGCCTTAGCGCAAAAAATAGATAATGAGTTTGAAAAAGAATATGAAGAGCTTAATGAAGCGGGAAAAAAGTTTTCCCCGCAGCTTGATGGGAAGCTTTTGGAAGCGGCAAAGTTCTACGACAAGCGATATGCGGCAGGGCAGAAAAAGAGAAAAAGCCGGCAGATTTTGCAAAAGGCGGCGGTTTTCCTTCTCATTTTTCTTTCCGTCAATACCCTTGCAATCGGGACTTCGCATGCCTACCGCCAGTTTGTGTTTCAGGTGTTTGAAAACAATGAGAATAATTCCATGACCATTCATAATCCTGCAGAGCTGGACATGATAGGCTCGTGGGAGGATTACTGGTATCCGACCTATTTGCCGGATGGTTATCAGATTACTTATGCAGAAGAAATTCCGGAAAAGTGCCTCTTGATTCAGCCGGGCACGGGCGGAGAGTCTCTGATTATTACGGAATATTCGCAAGGGACAGAAATCTCCTACGATACGGAGCATTCACAGATTTCTGACATTCAAATCTTAAATTATCTCGGAAAAAGAATCGCCTTTGAAGACCATACAAGGATTGTATACCCGACCGAAACGATGATTTTGGAGTTCAGCTTTGACGCCGGAATTCCGGAGCAGGAGGTCGTGAAGATTGCGGAGAACATGAAGTATGTGTCGGAATCCTAGGGGCATTTGAAAAATTTATATAGGATTTGCAAAAATAGGAGGGCTTGCGTCATGACTCGGAAAACAGTTTGGATTATCACAGGGGGGCTGCTTTTTAATGCGGTCACAGGCTTTGTAATTTTGCGAAACAGTATGTATGACAAAGGCTCACTTGTTTTTTCCTGCATTGCATATTTACTTTGGATAGCAATATGTGTCGGATTAACTTGTGACAGGAAATTCTCATTAAGAAAAGCCTGCAGTGTGGGATTGGTACTTGCACTTTGTTATGCCAGCGGGGTGCTGTTTTCGTACAGCTTCTTTGGGATAATCTTCCTTTGGTCGTTTATGGGGATTGCTTATCAGCTCTATCCGACATTCGATGATTCAATTACGGTTTTAGTCTTATATTTCTTGCTTGGAGTAATCATGTTTGTGTCTGCATTAAGGCGTGAGCGGCGATTGAGGAAAACACGATCATCGAATTAATCCGGTGGTCTTTTTCTTTATAAAAACAAAAAACTTTGTTACACTTTGCTTTTTTTGTCGTCTTTATTTATAGAAGGGCAGAAACAGGTTTTTATGAGCCGAAGAAAATGGAGGGGAAACTATAATGAATAAACGGCAGACCGCAATCGTAAGCATATTCATACTTTTCGCAGCACTCCTAACCTTGTGTGGATGTAAAAACAGTGAAAAGGAAATTATCGGCCTTGCGAGAAGCAACATTGAAAATGAATTGAAGCAGGAACAGGAATCGGGGAGACTGCATGACTATATAATTGAGTCTTGCGAGGTTCTCTCCGCCGACGAAGAACAGCAGAAAAAAGTACACATTATCTATGATGTGATTTTGGGTGATGCGGATTGTACCGGCATGACAGTCACGGTTGAAAGCCTTTGCACATTTGAGAAAAACGAAAAAGGGGAGTATGCAGAAAATGCAGGAATGCGTGAATATGTGAAAATCACAGCTCATGAGGAAGAGCAGTATTGCAGAGCAGTTACGACCGGAGATTTTGTTGTTAAAATCAATAAGAGTGAAACGGAGGGGAAATCGCCGAAAGAGGTGGCGCAGATCCTGTTTCGACAGTGGATGGAACGATTTGAGAAGTGGGACGAAAAAAATTCTTTTATCGTTTTACAGCATACAACCCACAAGGTGAGCTTGCAGTCATATGATGCCGATCCTGCGTGGGGTCAGCATGAGGGCGCAACAGGCCCAAGACGAAAATATCCCGACGCAAAGGGCGGGTGGCTGGTTTTTCCGGAATGTGAATATACATTTTATGGCTATGCTGCTGTTATAGATTCGGATTTCGGTCAGTTCGGAGGAAAACCTTTTGGAAATGATGGGAGTACCGTTTCTGCCGAAGCAAGCTTCTATGGGATTTCAAATCGTATGGTCATGAGTGAATGGAATGATTGCTGGACACTCGAGACTGATGCACATTTCCTGAAAAGCTTGGAGAAAAGTACGGAGGGGAGTTTTCGCGGATGAACGATATGGAAATTATTGAAATGTATTTTAGGCGCGACGAAAATGCGATAAGGCAGACCGAAATAAAATATGGATTGTTTTGCCGAAGCCTTGCGTACAATATTTTGCAAATTCACGAAGATGCAGAAGAATGCGTTAACGACACGTATTTAAAGGCATGGAACTCCATCCCGCCCAACGAACCTGTTTACTTTAGAGGATGGCTTGGCAGAGTGGTGCGTAACCTTTCTCTTGATTTATGGAGAAAGAATCACAGAAAAAAACGTTATGCGGGTATCGAGGAGATCTTTGAAGAACTGGATGAATGCATTCCGTCCTCTTCCCATGTGGAAGGCGAAATCGAAAAAGGAATGCTGACCGAGGCTCTTAACAAGTGGCTGGGAGAACTTCCGCAAATGGATCGCATCATTTTCCTGCGGCGATACTGGTTCGGGGAATCTCTAAAAACCATTGCGAAAATATATCGGCTGACTCCGGCAGATGTCGCAAACCGCATGTATCGACTCCGCCAAAAACTTAAGGAAGAACTGAAAAAAGAGGGGCTGTTCTTATGAGAGAAAAAATGGTAATAACGCTGTATGATAGTTTTACAAATATTGATGATCGATTTCTTCAGGAGGCCGCACTTCAAAGCAGCAGCATGCATAAGGGCTTCTTAAAAAAACGGGTGCTTTTGATTGCAGCAATCATTGGAGCAATCCTGCTTTGCGGCTTTGCGGCATATCAAGCAGGTGTATTCGATCCGTGGATTCAAAAAACATCGACATCTCCAACGGAAACGGTGCAAAGCGCGCTTGAAAATCAGATGAAAAAAGATTATACGCTTGAACTCCGGATCAAGGAGATTGTGGTCGATCAAGATGCAACGGAGAGAGTAAAGCAGCAATACAAAGGGAGCGAACTCGCAGAAGAAAACGGATGGTCGGATTCTTATTTAGAAGATAATCTGATAGCGGTTCGTGCGGAATACTATGTGGTATACGACCATCAAAAAACATTCCTAAAGGATGGCGATGTAGAGCAGTATTTCTTCCTCTTGCGTGATGAAAAGACGCAAAAATGGATGATTTGGAACAATACTGCAAGCGGAGATCCATTTTATTAGAAAAGAAATGATGAAGCCACGATCAAGATGATTGTATAAATTTGAAAAGGGGGAGACGAAAATGAGGAGACATTGGATATTCATTCTGCTATTATGTGCCGGATTGTGTGCCGTGATGTTTACAGGGTGCGCTTTTAAGGACAGCGATTCCCAAAATAAGGAGCTGGCAGATCGTTTTCTGACAGAATTCTTTACGATTAACAGCGACGGAAGAAATGATGAACTGATGACAAATCTTCAAAATAATTCTGAACTTTTTACCGACGAAGCTGTTTTGCACGATGCTTTGGAAGAATATTATCACGGCGTATCGGAATACCTCACCGATGAGTGCCTCAATCAATTGCTTGCCGAGCGAACGATGTGGAGGCTTGACGCAGATTTCCTCGGCGCGGAAAACAGTTGGGAGATTTCCACGTTGGATATCCAGGGCACTTCCGAGGCTGATTCCTACGGCTTCCATGCAGAGCTGAGCGCCGGCGAAGAAGTGAAAGAACTAAGCGGCACGCTTTCGTTTACGGCAGATCATTCGATAGCATCTGTCCTGCTTGACGATTATCAAGAGCAGTTTGAAACAAGTCATCCCAACTGGGCAGAGGGTCTGGAGGAATACAGCGTCGGTTATTACATCAAGCCTGTGGATTATCAGGCTGCTGCGGTTGATCTTTTCGGAGAAAAAGTATCTGAAAAAATGATGGAATTACGGAAAGCTGACCTCAGAGAACTGGAAGAAGCAGAGGGGAAAGCGTTAGTTGACGAAATACGCGAATGGTGCAGCCAAAACGCAGAGAAAGACTTCGACAGTCTGTGTTATCAGAAAGGGAATGACTACTGGATCTTATACCGTAACAAGGCTACCAACGGCTTATCGATCTGGTGTGAGCCCGAATTGACCGAGAAAATGGAGTTAAAAGTACGCGTATGCTATACCTATCCCCCTGTAGTAAATCAAGCGAAGGGTGTATGGTGTCTGGAAAAGATTTCATCACCGATTCCTATAACGAAAATGATAGGATACGATGACAAAACATATGACATCCTTTTTTACGATGATTTTTCAAAGAGTTCTGCGGGGAAAGATTATCTTGAAGATGCAGGTAATCTTTACGGTATAAACGGCGGCATGGTGCCAAGGTGGGATTGCAGATATATTCTGCATGATCTAATCATCGAGGGAACTGTCAAAGGCGATACCGATACCTCGGCAAAACCTGATGTGATCGGCGACCTCAAGGTTTCGGATGAAGTCAAAAAAGAAATTCGGGAAATCTATAAAAGCGAATGGGCGGGCAAAGACGGTCTTATGGTTCATAAGATCGAGGATGTATACTGGATTTATTATTGCAACAGGAATAGTAAGAAGGATGCAGATATCAGCATTTGCTTAGAAGGCAGTAAACTTGTGATGAACTGTTATGACAATGCAGAAAACTTATTTGATATTGAACCATTCTGCTGGAAACTCTTTGCGGTAAAATCACCGATTGAAATTGAGCAGGTGGAAATCATTACGGGTGATGACAGGCAAAGTGTAATTGTCTGAGCTGATCCTCGCTGCACAGATAAGTACGGAGAATCCATTTTCAGCTTTTGAAAGAAAGGAATTCCTAATTATGAATACGATAAAAAATAGTAGAATTTTTCTCTCTCGCACAAGATG
>CABQMM010000068.1 GCA_902465215.1 uncultured Bacillota bacterium | reverse complement strand
GAATATGCGACGATTTCCATCCATATTTCGTCTTTATCTTTGCCCTCTTCTGTATCTGTTTGTATGATGCTCTTGTAGTCACAGATCTGCACATATTCATCTGTCTGAGCATACTTTTCCCAGCCGCTTTCTGCCGTTAATGCGAAATATGCGGCAATGCCGATGACTGCTAAAATCAGCACCGCGAAAACGGCTTTCAGTGCCTTTTTACCTTTCATACTTATTTCCTTTCATCCTTTTACTCTTTTGTGTTCATTCGTTTTCTGGTCGGTACTTTATACACTTCCCGCCAGTTTGCAGAAGCTCTTTCAATCCGTTTGCTTCCCAGCAATTCCACGCTGAAACCTGCCGCTTCAAAAATTTGAGTCGGGCTCTTGCCGGCTTTATATTCTTCAATAAAATGCCTCTTAAACTCTTCTTTCCATGTAATGCGGTCTCCATTTACTGTCTGAACCCAATTACTTCGGCTTATTATGATTCGCTCTTCATCTGTCAGCTTGCCTCTTCCCATGTGTGTTTCCTTTCCTTTTCTCAGACATCAAACTCTGTGCTGATTGCAATTACAGCTCTGATTGCATTCTCAATATCTACCGTAACGGTCGTGGATATTTCGGATGTTGTAACATGATAGATCTTAATGCTTTCCCTCTTCAGTGCCTTCAATATTCGGTCAACAACTCCGGACGCGGTGGCCATTCCCACGCCGTAGGCACTGACATCCGAAAGCCCTTCCTGTACATACACCTTCACGGTTTCGCTTTTTTGTGCCTCTACAATCATCCTCCCCTTTTCGATTTTTTCCTTATCTTCGCTTCCACAGCTAAAGGAAAAACTCCATTTTTCGTCCTCGTAACTTTCCTGCATAACCATGTCAATGGTTATTTCTTCCTCTCGAAGCCAGTCTAAAATGCTGCTGATTATGTACTGTCCATTCCCTTCTCCGCGGAAACTGACAATCATGATTTCCGGTGACATATTAACGCTGGAAAGTACCTTGTCTTTAATATTCAATATCTGTTCCATATTCGCTCCTTTCATCCTTCATCTTGTCAGATTTTAAATTTCTTACTCAGTGACAAAATCGCACGATTCAGATCATAGCGATTGATTACAAATGATATAGCGATATCGGATGTGGTAATATTAAAGCACTTTATATTCTCGCTTACCAGAGCCTCTACTGCCTTTGCCACAACGCCGCTCTGCACTTCCATCCCTAACCCGCAAAGGGTCAGAACCGAAAGGTTCTTTCTGATTTCAAATTTCATGGATGTGCCTTCTGTAACTTCTTCCATAAGCTGCTGCATGTGCTCGGTATCCTGCTCATCATAGCTGACCGTGGCACTCCAGCTTTCTCCGAATTCCTCGCGAATAGCAACATCTAAAGTAATTTCTTTTTCCCGTGCTTTTTCAAAGAGAATATCCAAATTTTGGCTGAGGTCATTTGAACAGTCATATATGGTTGCAGTGCAGCAATGGTTCTTGTATGTGATGATTGTAACAGCCGCATCGTCCTGCGTTACATCTTTACTCGTAACAACAGTCCCCGTCTCGTAATCTTTGCCGATACTGGTTATATAGATTTTTCTCTGGAATGTGTTCGCAATCTCAACTGCATAAGCTTCAACTATATCGGCGGAGCTGCTGCCCAGCAGCGCCGCCTCTCTGTAGTCTAACAATGTCTGCTTCCTTGCTCTCGGAAAGATGGATGGATTAACGGTGTAAATTCCGTCAATGTCTTTATAAAGGATGCAGTCCCAGCCGAGCGCCGCTGCGATCAGTATGGCGGTTAAATCCGAACCGCCGTAGCTTTCGTCGAATGTCGTAATATCTCCATCCTGTGTGCTTCCCTGAAAGCCTGTTACCACGACGATTTGTCCTTTCTCGACTTCTTTTTCAATTCTGGAGGTATTGATTTTTCTTACCCGCGCTTCTCGGTGGTTTGCTGTCGTTGAAATTCCTGCCTGCATTCCTGTCATCGAAATTGCAGGAAGTCCTTCTTGCGTCAGTGCCATGGCGAGCTTCGCTGCCACAACCTGCTCACCGGTTGCAAGCAGAGCATCAAGCTCTCTTTCCGGAGGGTTTTCACAAATGGTGCTTGCTTCGTCTAAAAGCTCCGCTGTCATACCATGTCTGGCACCTACGACTACAACCAATTGTACTTCTTCTCCTGCCTTGTCGATTTCAACTCGTATAAAATTCGCAATTCTTACGATATCCAGATTGCTTTTTATCGTTGCGCCTCCGAATTTTAAGACATACTTCATCTTCTACCTCCTGTAATTATTATTTATGTTCTTTTCTTCTGCCCGCTAAAATCGCAGTCATGCCGATGGCTATCATACAAATGATGACGACATAAAGGGCAATACCTCTTCTGTTCGTATCTTCCGAATGATCTGCCAGCTTCTTATACATTGCACGCAAACTGCTCTTATCAATAATTTTTTCGGTTTCGGCAACCGTCTTTTCCGGCTCGGTTAAGAGCGCTGACGTCGAATAGATGTCGAAGCTGTCTTTTTCACCGTCATATACCGAAATGTATTGATTTCTGCCTTGCGATGTCTGTGAATATACCGGCTGCATACCGCCCGAAGCTGCTGTAATTGGCTTCGTTTCAGCCGCTTGGCTTGGAAGCGGACTATTTTCTGCGCTCTCCGGCAAGTTTCCGCCGCCACTTCTGTCGTTTTCTTCTCCCGGTGCGTTATTTTCATCGTTTGCATCGGTGTTTCCTTCGCCGTTTTCACTGTCTGAACCTTCACTGACCGAGCCTTTATCTTCTAAGATCTCCTGCGAAGAAAGCTGCAGGACTTCTTCTAAGCTCATGTCGCTGTCTTCCATCAGGGCGATAAGTTCTTCCGTTTGTCTGCTTGCCGTTGAAAGCGATTTGCTTCTAAAGTTGAAAAGCTGACTGAAGGCATTCTGTAAATACTCTCCGAGCGAAGGTGTCGTTAATGCCTCCGTCCGGAAAATCAGCTCCCCGGTTTTTATGTCGTACCCCAAAATCGAGCCATCAAGGTAAGTTGCGATTAAAAGTGTCCCTCCGCTGCTCAAGTTGCTCGTAACTCCGGCAATAGATGCATTCTTGAAGTCGTTCAATCTGCCCGGTATATCCACGCTTCCCAGTGAGAGAAGTTTTCCGGACTCCGTCAGAACGGCAACATAAGAATCTTCTCCCTCGTAGTAAGCAAAGATGCCGTCACTTACCGCATTTACGGAGTTCTTGATAGCTATCAGATTTCCGTTCTTCTCATAAAAACGGATGTCGTCGCTGTTTACAGCGTCGCTTTCTTCCCCGATTGCCGAGAAAGTTCCGTATGTACGAATTTGCTTGCCGTCATATTTAAATTCATAGAGTGGATTGTCATCGACAACCTTTCCGGTCGTTACTGCTTCACCTTCGCTTGCATTATTGGAAAGATTCCAAATAGAGCCTTCCGCATCCAAAGCCTTTCCCCGGGAAATATTCACGAAACTGCCGCTAAGTACGCATTCCTGATCGGAGGCTCGGAAGATTCCTTCCTCTGTTTGGTAATAACCTTCTCCGCCATACAGCATTGCACGTAGTGAAAGCCCTTCTTCTTCAATTGTAAGTTCTTCTGCCTGCGGCGCACCATAAATATCCGCATATTCGAGGCGCAGCGTCAGCTTGTCGCGGTAATTGCTCGTAAAGGTAACAACTCGCCTGTCTTGCGTCATATCCTCGGTAAACAGCGGCTCGCTTTCACCGTCTTTAATAACAGTCAGCACAGCTTTGCCCAAAGTTTGCTTGAAAAAATCTCCCGGAAGTTCTACGCTGACTTTATCAACATCCGCGGAATATACCTGCATATAGGAGCTTGTATCTGCTTCTTCCGATGTTAATGTCGTAAAATCAATCGGACACAGCGTATTCGCACCGTTTCCTTTGATGAAATCATCATACATCTTCTGCATCTTTGCGATTTCCGCATCGTATGCTGCTGTTCCCGGAACGCTTACGCCTTGTGAACCCGTTACGCTTACGCTTCCCGAAACTTCGTCGAAGTTAAAAGTCTTCGAGAGCGGATTATTCGGGTCGAAAATTACACCGCCTTCGCCTTTCAGCAGTGGCATAAGTGTTACTGCCTGTCCTGCTACTTTATATCCGTTGCCGTTAGTAAAAGAGCTGCTGGCTCTTCCTGTAAACAGGCCGCTGCTGTATACCTTTTGTGCTAATTCGTTCGTGTCTGCATAGGTGAAGATAAATGCATCGCCCGCTATGCCCTTGCTATAGTTGTTGACAATAGTCTGCATATCCGAAACATAAGCCTTATATGCACCTGTACTCAGCATCGCGCTCATTTTCGTTTCGCTTACACCGTTGGTAAGCACAGTATCGCCAAACAGCGGTATGTAAAGGTTTTTCTTTGACTTTGTCAGTCCGTCCCATCCGTAGGTCTGACCTGTGCCGCCCGTAGTTCCTGCGATAACAGGCGCATAGGTTACGGCCTGAATCTTACCGGGTGCAAGCGTTACACCGTTAATCAGGACATCATTTTCGCTGCTTCCGTCGACAACGGCAGCATAGGCAGCCGCACGCCCGCTCGAATAAATCTGTCCTGTGAAATATGCGGTCTGCGCGCCCGGAATCTTATAATATTGCGTTTTATTGTTCGAATCTGTATAGCTACCTGCATTCAGCACGCCTATAATGCCTCCGGCGTTATTGTTTGCCCATACCATGCTGTTGCTGTAGCTGTCCTTTACAAGGAACTCTGTTCCACCACTGTCTGCTCCGCCAAACAGTCCGCCGACATCGGAGTTGCCGACTACAACCGTATTCTTGCTGACGAGGCCGATCGAATTCTGTACAATCGTCCCACTTCCGACTATACCGCCGACGCGGTTTGCTTTCGAATCACCGACAATGCAGCCTTCGACGAGCGAATATGTGATGTTTGTATTCGCTTGATTTCCTTGCCATCCCGTAATGCCTCCGAATTGATAGCGATTGCTTGAAGATCCAACGGTAATTTTATAGGTAGATGCAATTTCGCTTGTCAGTGCTGAAATGAAGCAATTTCCTACATAGCCGTGCTGTATGCTGCCTTTTCCCAGCGAACCTGCATAGCCGCCGACAATTGACCAACCTCTAATTTCGCTGTTGACAACCATCGCTCCGCTGCCTCCTGCAGCCTGATTTCCTGTGGCACCGCCAACCTTTTGTCCGCCGTATATTTTGCAATTATCGACCAGTCCGTTATAATCATTTATGCCTGTGCCGATTTTAATAACAATGCTGTTTGTATCGTGCTGTCCGACAATTCCGCCTACCGTCGAATTACCGACAATCAGGCAGTCTTTTACTTTCGCTCGTTTAGCCGCACCCTGTCCAACCGCACCGCCGACACCGGTTCCGCTTCCCTGAATTGTGCAGCGAAGCACCGTGTTGCCGTTTACATCGCGGTCGGACTGTCCTGCAATTCCGCCGATACGGTCGATTCCTTTGACGATACTGTCCTTAATTGTATTTTCATCTGTGTAAGAAGTGCTTCTGACGAATCCTGCGATTCCGCCGCTGTCAATGGTTCCCGTGATTTCGCAGTCACTGACCGTGCTCTTCTGAATATTCATAAATGTATAGCCTATAATTCCACCGGCATTCGCTTTGCCGGTGATACGGCAGTTGCTTATTTCCGCGTTTTCCAAAAGTCCGTACACATTCGCATATCCGATGACTGCACCGGAATAAGCATTTCCGGCTTGAATTGTGGAGTCAGTTACCTTAACATTTGAGATTTTCATCTCTGCTTTTTTCATCGGTGCAACATCTCCGTTCGTCATGTATCCGAATATGCCGCCTATGGTATTGCTCTTTCCGATAACCGTACAGTTGTCTGCCTTTATATCGCTCACAACATTGTTTGCTCCGTTTTTAAGGCATCCTGCCAAAGAGCCTTGATCTGTGCTGCCGCTTCCGTTAAACTGGCAGTTGAGCAGTGAGATGTTTTTCATGCTACCCCGGAAAAGTCCGATCATGCCGCTTTGGTATGAGCCGCTGACCGTGCAGTCCTTAAAGATTATGCCTTGTATGAAGCCTGTCCCCGAACCGATGATTCCGGTATGATAATCCTTACCCTTGATGTTTATTCCTTCAAATGCAACATTTTTACACTCTCCGATGACCGCACGAATCAGTCCTACAGACTTGCAGTACATCCAGCCAAAATCGGTTTTCAAGAAGTTCATTGAAGTGTTCAATTCCGCACTCTTGATTGTGTAATAAGGAAGTTCCGCTTCATCGTCAGCGCTTGTTATATCGTAGTCCGAAGCACTTCCCTTCGTTCCAACAAGTCTTAATATGAGCTTGTTCGCATAGGATTCGTCATAAGCAATCAGTCTCTTCCCACTGAAATCAACGTCTCCGGTAAGCTTAAAGTTTTCACAGTAAGAGTTTTCAACCTTCCGCTGCCAGTCGTCGATACTGCCGATTTCATGGAATTGCTGCGTGATACTCAGCGGCTGTCCGACTCTCGCAAGGAAAGCCTTTCCCTCTTTCGTATATTGAATTGCCGTTATACGATATATATCATAACAGGATGCCGGGGAAGCATTCCGAATCGCTACAGAGGTCGTCGTTTCGCCTCTAATCAGTTCGTGCCTTGCCGAAAGAGCCTGATGTCTCGTAAAGGTATCAACACCTTCGCCGCTTTCCAATCCTGCCGATTCATCTGCAAAGGTGTAATCGG
>CABQMM010000067.1 GCA_902465215.1 uncultured Bacillota bacterium | reverse complement strand
CAAAAGGGGCATATTTTCATATTGGATGTAAAAATCCGGGAGAAGAGGAAATATGTAATCTTCATACCGAGCGCTTCCACCTTGACGAAGACTGTATTGCCTATGGTATAATGACACAGTCGGAAGTATTACTGAAGCTGCTGGATTAAGGAATAAGAAAATGGGAAAAAGTGTAAAAAGAATCAAGATAAACGGAACGCCGAACAGAATGGGACTGATATTTTTGGTGCTTAGAGCCATTGCCGATTACGGCATAAACATCATAACTATGGAATCTGACCCGTACATCTGCTGCAAGATTGAATGGAATGATGAAAATTCAGAGGAAGATTTTCTTCGGTTCATGCAGGAGCGAGTTCCGGAGATCGAGAGTATTTCGTATATCGACCTCATGGAATACGAAAGAATTGAAGTGGAACTTTCTACGCTTCTGAATAGTATTGATGACGCAATCATCAAAGCGGATGCAATGGGAAACATCGAAAGCTATAATGAGCCCGGGGAGCAGATTCTGAAAACGGGCAGCCGGATAAACTACACGCTGCAGGAGCTTTTTGGCGGAAAGAGAACCTCGGTTGAATCTATCATAGCACAGTCAACCATTGAGTTTTCGCGAAAAGAAAAAGGGAAAGAACAGCGGTATTATGCACTTATTAACCCAATAAAAAATGAGCAAAACAAGGTCACAAGCATTTTTGCAATTGTAAAGAAATACGAGAACATCAAAAATCTCATAAACACCATCATGCGTCCGTCAATGGTAACCTTTGACAATATAACAGGGGAAAGCCCGGTATTGATTGAAGCGATTAATTTGGCGAGACAAGTGGCAAAATCAAACGCATCCGTCATGTTAAGAGGCGAAAGCGGCACCGGAAAAGAACTGTTTGCCAGAGCAATCCATATGGAAAGTGACAGGGCTAAAGGTCCGTTCATTGCGGTCAATTGTGCTTCCATACCTGAAACACTCATAGAAAGTGAGTTTTTCGGATATGAAAAGGGATCATTTACGGGAGCAAACACTGCCGGAAAACAAGGATTCTTTGAGCAGGCGGCAGGAGGGACGCTTTTCCTGGATGAGATAGGAGAACTGGCACCGCACCTACAATCAAAACTGCTTAGAGCTTTGCAGGAAAAGAAGATAAGAAGAATCGGCGGCAGACAGGAAATGGATATTGATGTCAGAATCATATCTGCAACCAACAGAAACCTTGAGGAGATGATTGCCGACAACTCATTCAGAGAAGATCTGTACTACAGATTAAATATTATACCGATTCATATTCCGCCGCTTAGGGCCAGAGAGGGCGATATCGAGAAACTCACTCGTTACTTCGTAGAAGACATTTGCAGAAACAACGAACGTGAAACGCTGCCGATATCCGAAACTGCAATGAAAAAACTCAAGAGTTACAATTGGCCGGGAAATATAAGAGAACTTAAGAATGTTTTGGAACGCGCTGTTTTTATGACAGAACGCGTTATTACGGATCAGGATATCATACTAGACAATAAGAAACCGGTAACGCCGCAAAAAGAAAACAATGTGAAAGCAGGACATGAATACCCGGTGGACTTGCCGGCAAAACTCAGAGACATTGAAATGGAATATATCGTCGGTGCCGTGGAAGAATTTGGCTCATGCAGAAAAGCGGCACAGAATCTTAACATTTCGCATACATCGCTTACGATGAAGTACAAGGAAAGGAAACTGTAAATATTTTTTACACCATGTAAAAAATATTTACAAAGCCGTAAAAATATTTTACATTAGAGAGCGTAGCGCTTTGATGAGCTGCGTTCTTTTATTTAAATGGGGAAAAATGATTTTTTTTCATTGGCATACAATTTGCAAAATTATATTGCGTCGACAAATAAATTGAAAGGAGGGCATTATGAAAATACTGTTTATTAGACCTATTATTACAGAACGGCCGGATATTCTTGAAGAAGAGATTCTGAGAGAGTTTGCACTTCCGGGTGTTGAAATAACAGCACGCCATTTGGAGTTCGGCCCTGAATCGATAGAGAATGAGTATGATTTAATCTATAGTGCTCCGTTTGTTCTTGAAGAAGCAATCAAAGGGGAGAAGGATGGCTTTGACGGAATTATCAGCTATTGCTTTGCAAACCCTGCCGTTGATGCGTGCAGAGAAGCCGTGGATATCCCGGTGCTGGGATCAGGTGAAGCTTCCATGACTCTCGCAGCGGCGGTTGGCAGAAAAATCGGAATTGTGACAATTCTTCCGAACATTGTTCCACTTATCCGTAAGCAAAATATGGAATATATCCATTCATCAAAGCTTGTTTCCATCAGAAATGCGAACATACCGGTAGTCGGCATTAATGACGGAAGCGACGAAATATTCAATAAACTTTATAAAGAGGCAAAAGCTTGCATAGAGGAGGACGGAGCCGACACCATTGTGCTCGGATGCACAGGATTTGCCGGATTTGCGGAAAAGATCTCCGGAAAACTCGAAAAAGATGGATACCGGGTACCCGTAATCGATCCGGCAGCGGCATCGCTTAAGATGATAGAAGCACTTGTTACATGCAATGTAAAAAACAGCAATGTTTCCTATCTTAAGCCAATTGAGAAGAAATACATTCTTCCGCGTAAAGACATATGAGAAAGAGGTTAAAAATTAATGAAGGGCAAAATTTCAAACATTGAGGAAGCAAAAATATTTGTTCAAGGGGCGACCTTTTTAGGAACAGGGGGCGGCGGTTTCCCGGCAGAAGGATTAAGAGTGCTCGGAGAAGCACTTGATGCAAAAGGAAAAATCGAATGGAGCGATGTGGATGATATTGCAGATGACGAAATCGCTATTTGCACATTCCTGATGGGCTCAACGGCACCGATGACTCCCGAAAAGGAAGAACAGATGGAAAAACTCGGATTAACCGACAAGAAATTCAAGACAAATATGATGAATGCAATTTCCGAGTGGGAAGAATACACAGGCAGACATGTTGATATCGTGGTTCCGCTGGAGGTCGGCGGCTCCAACTTACCGGCCCCGATGGCCGTTGCCACAATGATGGACAAAAAAATCGTGGATGGGGACTATGCCGGAAGAGCGATCCCGGAGATTTTCCAAATAAGTCTGCAGAAAGAAGATGTAAATCTTTGTCCTGCGGTAAGCTTTGATAAATACGGCAATATCAGCATAATCAAGAGCGCAATTTCCTTGACGATAGGAGAAAGAATGGGCAAATATCTCAGCGAAGTTGCTTTTGGCTCTACGGCGATAGCGGGATTTCCTATCACGGGAAAGCAGTTAAAGCGATTGATTGTAAAAGGCTCCGTAAGTCAGGCCTATCGCGCAGGAGAATTGATTGAAGAAGCAAAGACCGATCCGAAGAAACT
Source organism: uncultured Bacillota bacterium (assembly GCA_902465215.1). Classification (GTDB taxonomy): domain Bacteria; phylum Bacillota; class Clostridia; order Peptostreptococcales; family Anaerovoracaceae; genus CAG-238. Next base: position 3,349 of record CABQMM010000067.1, on the reverse strand, counting down.
GCCGGAACTTGTCAGTGAATTGGGGATGACAAAGATCTTTGAAGGCGTTACCGTAAGAAAAGACTGGGTTGACGAAAACGGATACTACATGGGTTACCATTATCTGAAAGGGGAAAACGAGTACGAAGGGCATGAACTGAAAATGTATTTCAAAAATGAAACACACATTGTATGGATTGATGGCGAATACAAAGTTTCAAGCCCTGACCTAATCTGCACAATCGAGCCGGATACGGTTGTTCCGCTCAGAAACGATGACATCGTTGAGGGAACCAGAATTGCGGTATACCAGAAGGCGTGCCTGCCTATTTTAAGAGACGAAAAAATCAAAAAATATATTGACCCGCAATATTTTGGATTTGATATTGAGTACAGGGGAATTTAGAAGACAGGAGAACAAAAATGAAAGAGGACTTTAAAAAGACTGAAGTAGATCAGCCGGTAGGCGGAGGAAAAATCCCGTCGTTCGGATATTCGTTAGCGGCGTGCCTGGCATTCCTTATTATAGTATGTTTAGGTCTGATTGTTTTTAAAGTTGATACTGTAATTACAGCATTAACGGGTTTAGTTGTTGTTGTACTGATGTCCAAGAAGCTTGGGTATAAATTTATTGAGCTTGAAAAATTTATACTATACAATATTTGGAGAACAATGCCTGCGATGCTCATACTGATTTCTGTTGGTGCAGTCGTAGGCTCATGGATTGCAGCAGGAACAATACCCGCACTTGTTTACTACGGATTGAAGTGCATAACACCGGCACTTTTCCTGCCGGTTGGACTTATTCTTTGTTCGGTTATGTCCATGGCAGTCGGAACCTCATGGGGCACGGCAAGCACACTCGGAATTGTATTCATGGGTATCGGCGCGTCCCTTGGAATCAACCCTGCCGCAACCGCAGGCATGATCGTATGCGGCGCACTCTTCGGCGACAAGATGTCACCGATTTCGGACAGCACAAACCTTGCACCTATCGGAGCGGGAACCGACTTGTGGTCGCATATTCACTCCATGCTTAAAACGACGACCCCGACCTATATCATCACACTGGCATTCTTTATTTTCATGGGAATCCGCGTAAAAGAAACGGCAGCTGATTTGGAGACAATCAACCTGATTATGGATGATTTGGCAGCAAACTTTAACTTATCCATTTGGACGATGATTCCGATTATCATTACGGTGGTGCTGTCAGTAAGAAAATGGCATCCGCTCGTAGCAATGTATAGCGGAATATTTGCAGGTGCACTGGTTGCAATCTTTGTACAGGGCGAAAGCATTCCGAGCATATTCACATACCTCAACTACGGATTCTCCATTGACGGTGTAAATGAAATGATCGCACCGATCTTAAATCGTGGCGGACTTCAGAGCATGATGTGGACATTCTCATTGGCAATCATTGTAATTTCACTTGCGGGAATCCTGCAAGGTGTAGGTTATCTGAATGCAATCGTTATCGCGATTACAAAGAAGATACACAAGCCGGCACCGATGATCGTGGCTGCGATTATCACAGCGATGTTCATTACAATGGTAACCGGAGATTCCTACTCAGCAATTCTGCTTACAGGAACGCTGTTTGGAGAGGCCTTTGACAGAGTCGGCCTTGACAGAAGCATTCTTTCCAGATGCTGTGAAGAAGGCGGAACCCTTTTCGTTGCAATCGTACCATGGGCTACGTCAGGTGCGTACTTTACCGGCCTGTTCGGAGTTGCAACACTGGCATATCTGCCGTATGCAATACTTTGCTGGCTGAATCCGCTTGTATCCATTGCTTTCGCATTCTGTGGCAAGGCATTGATCTTCAGAGACAAGGATGGCAACAAGGTTGAAAAGACTTTCTTCGGAAAAGAGAAAATTTCAAAACCAATCGAGATGTAAGAAAAATCGGAGGAAAAAAATGATTTGTGATAACTTGACTGTATCAAAAGATGGGACACATTTGCAATTTGCAGGAGTTGATACGGTGGAGCTGGCTAAAAAATACGGCACGCCGCTTTACCTGATGGATGAAATGAAAATTCGGCAAAAATGCAGGATTTACCAAACGGCACTCAAGGAAAACTTCGGTGCCAAGGCCGAAGCTTTGTTTGCATCGAAAGCATGTGCGTTTAAAAAGCTTTATCAAATCATTGACGAAGAAGGATTGGGCATTGACGTTGTGTCATGCGGCGAAATCTACACAGCGTCAATTGCCGGATTTGATTTAAAAAAAGCATATTTTCATTCAAATAACAAGACGGACGCAGATATAAAATACGCAATCGAAAAAGGCATTGGCTACTTTGTTGCAGATAACATTGAGGAGGTTAACGCAATCGAAAGAGAAGCGGCAAGACGGAATATCACGCAGGATATTCTCCTCAGACTGACGCCGGGAATCGATACACATACTTATGAAGCGGTTGCGACCGGAAAAGTCGATTCAAAATTCGGCTCCGCAATCGAAACCGGACAAGCGGACGAAATTACAAGGCAGACGCTCCAAAAAGAGCATATTAATTTGGTCGGTTTCCATTGCCACTTGGGCTCCCAAATTTTCGACGAGGATGTATTTGAACGGGGAGCCGAGGTCATGCTTCGTTTCATCGCATCGGTAAGAGACAAATACGGATACACGGCAACGCAGCTTGATCTCGGTGGAGGTTACGGCGTACGCTATACGGAAGCTGACCCCGAACTTGACATCGCGACTAAGATAAGAGAAGTCGCTGACCGGGTTAAAAAGGTCCGTGCAGAACTTTCTCTTGAAGTGCCGGGAATTCGCATGGAGCCGGGCCGCTCGCTTGTCGGAGACGCCGGAATGACTCTGTATACGGTTGGTACGATAAAAAGCATACCGGGATATAAAAACTATGTCTCCATCGACGGCGGCATGCCGGACAATCCGAGGTTTGCGCTGTATAAGTCATCCTATACCTGCTTGACAGCGAACAAAATGGACGAGCCGTGCAGCTTCGAAGCCTCTCTTGTAGGCCGGTGCTGCGAATCCGGCGACATTATCCAGGAAAATGTCATGTTCCCGGAAAGCATTACGCGAAATGACATCATTGCGGTTTTGACCACGGGAGCATACAACTACTCGATGGCATCCAATTACAACAAAGTGGGAAGGCCACCGGTTGTGATGCTTAATGACGGTGAAGACTGCCTTGCAGTGCGAAGCGAAACCTTAAAAGACTTGGCAGAGCGTGATCTATAGCTTCTTGTGAGCAATTGCAAGTTAATAAATATAACTAAAACCCCTTGTTAAATAAACTACTTTCGCGCCAGACCTTGCATTTTTCAGGCGGTATGGTAAGATATATACAGATGTATTTCAAAAAATACAGGGGTTTTGTTAAAA
>CABQMM010000066.1 GCA_902465215.1 uncultured Bacillota bacterium | reverse complement strand
AATCCAAGTCGCAAATACTGGACAATTCGGCAGCCGAATTGGAAGCGCCCGATTCGCCTGAGCTGTATGGGAAAAACATATGACAAAGAGGCCATCCAGCAAAAGCTGATTGAAAATCAGTCAAAGCAGCGCCTTGGCATGAAGAACTTGCAGGTAGGAAGAAGATACTGCCGCAAAAAGGTGAAAACGCCGAAGCGTAAGGTCAGCGGCCTGCGCGGGCGGTATCTGCATTATTGCTATCGTCTGGGTGTATCCCCCAAAAAACAAAGCCCCGGGCGCGTGTACTACCTGTATCGTGATGACCTCTTAAAACTAAACAATATTACAGCCGAAGCACGGCTCCTTTGTACGAACCAAATCGAATCTGCAGAAGAGCTTTTTGTATATGAAAAGAAACTGGAAAGGGAGGTGAAGGACTTATGCGTGCAGCGAAAGAAGTTATATAACGACAACCGAAGAGCGGGAATCACAGCAGAAGAAAAAGAGAATCTTGCAAAGGAGAGGGAGGCTTTGACCGCAGAAATACGAGCGTGCAGGCGAAAAATGCACCTTTGCGAAAATATCATGACCCGCTCGGAACACCTAAAAGAAACGATGGAACAGGAGATGAGAGAGAAAATGAAAAATAAAAAACGAGAAACAGAAAGGGGGAAGGGCAGATGAACTACAGCGGCGATGCGGCAGAGCAGGTAGTACGCTTTTCTTTAGAAGGCATGGAAGTTGCGATGAAGATTACAGGGTCAGCGGCCAAGGAAATGGCAATCCTGCTTGCAGCTGCCTTAAAGGCAGAACAGAAAACAGCGGGAAAAGCAAGGCTTTCCTCTATGCTGAAATCAGGAAAGGAATTGACCGTCTTTTCTCTGCCACAGAAAGACCTTAAAAAATTCGTGCAGGAGGCAAAGAAGTACGGCGTTTTGTACTGCACGATTCGTGACCGTGGAAAGAAAGATGAAAATGCGGCGGTTGACATTATCACACGCGCAGAGGATGCACCGAAAATCAATCGTGTGGTCGAGCGCTTCAAGCTGGCAGCCGTCGATACCGCAGAAATCGTGCAGAATATCGAAAAGGCAAAAGCGGAGCGAGGCAAGACCGACAACATGACCCAAAGCGAAAGCAAAGAAAGTATCGAAGAATATATGGGTAAACTTGATAAGCTGTTTGACGATATTGCAAGCCAGTCGGTCCCCACGCATTCCCAAAGCAGCGAATTTCCGTCAAAGAGCGGCTTAAAAGAGCAGGAAACAGCGGGAGCCAGACCTATTTCTGAGAAAAAGCCGTCAGTCAGGGAAAAGCTGCAGAGGGAGCAGGAAAGACAACGAAAGCAGAAAGAAGGCAGCAGGACTGCTGTCTATGAGAAAAAGAGCACAGAGAAAGCGGCAGGAAAGGAGCGTTAAAGAATATGGACACGATGTATGATTTTTTAGAAAAGAACCAAAGCACAGGAAGAAATGGCGGCACGCAGCGGCAGGCGGGCATCTATGATCCGGACGAATACCGCGAGCGCAAGCAGGCTGAGCGACAGGAGCTGTTTGAGATGCTAAAGGAAGCGACAAAAGAAGCGGTATCAAGCGACGAAGCATTTAACCAGTACATTCGCTTGCAGGCGCGATTAAACTATACGGTGTCAAATAGTCTGCTGATATTCCTGCAGAAACCTGACGCGGCGGAGCTAAGGGAGTTTGATGACTGGAAAGCCAGAGGCGCACATATCCGCAAGAACTCAAAAGCAATTAAAATCTTAGAGCCGCATATCGCAAGAACCCGCGAAGGCGAAGCCTTTACCGCTTTTCAGCCGAAACGGGTCTTAGACATTTCGCAGACGACCGCACTTCCGGAAAATCGCAGAAAGGAGGAAGTCAGCGACAAAGTCAAATTCTTTGCAATTATGGGAATTTCAAAAGCAAAAGTTGAAGCAGTCGAAACGCATACTTTCGGCGAAGATGTCTTTTTCGACAGCGGACAAAACACCATTTATCTGCGAAAAGGTTTAGAGCGGGAGGCCTTCTTAAAGGGACTGATCCGCGAAGAAGTCAAAGCTGCGGTCTTTGAGCAAAACGGAGCGGAAAATCCGCAAATCCAAAGCTTTGAGGCTGCGTGTGCTACCTATCTTATCCAGCGGGAATACGGTCTTGCAGATAAAGACATAAGGATTTCGGTTCCGGAAAGCCTAAAAAACATGGGGCCAAAAGAAATCCGCAGATGCTTGGAATATCCAATCAGCATTCATAGCAGGCTAAAGGAAATGCAGAAACAGATTGCGGCAAAACTAAACGAAAAGCAGAGCCGAAACCAAGACGCGAGGTAACATCATGAAAGAAAAACGATACCATTTAGCTATGGACGAAAGAGAAAGAAGCATCATGATTCACGCACTCAATGATTATCGAAACGACCTGATTGACGAAAACCGTGCACCGGATGCAGTGGAGGATTTGATTCTGAAAGCTGCGAATGCGCCGGACAAAAAGGTTCGTGTGGTAGAAAGGAAGCATGATGAAGCACGATGAAACGAAAACGGTGCTTCTGCTTTGTCTCGTCTTTTCCTTTCCGGTCATATATCTTGCACTTGCCGCAGCACCGTATCTTCAGCAGGGACTTAGCGGCATGCTTCAGGGTATGATGCTTGCGCTTGAAAAACCGAATATCGCATTTTGTAAGGACAGCCTAAAAACTGTCCTTCTTTTTTTGCTGCTGTATATTCTGGGAGTCGGCATTTATCTTAGCATGCAGAAAAACTACCGCAGAGGCGCGGAACACGGCTCTGCGAAGTGGGGTAATCCGCAGGCAGTCAATAGAAAATACATGCAGAAACCACCGAAGGAAAACAAGATTTTAACACAGCAAGTGCGAATTGGTCTTGACGGCAAAAAACACAGACGAAATATCAATATCCTCGTCATCGGCGGCAGTGGTGCGGGCAAGACGCGCTTTTACTGCAAGCCCAACATCATGCAGGCAAATACATCCTTCGTCGTGACAGACCCAAAAGGAGAAATCCTGCGGGATACGGGACATTTGCTGCAAGACGAAGGCTATGAGGTCAGGGTACTTGATTTAATCAGTATGGACAAAAGTCATTGCTATAACCCGTTTGTGTACCTCAAGGACGATAACGATGTGCAAAAGTTAGTGACAAATCTGTTTAAGGCAACCACACCCAAGAACGCGCAGTCGCAAGACCCGTTTTGGGACACCGCAGCTTCCATGCTGCTTCTTGCGCTGATTTTCTATCTGAAATATGAAGCACCGGAGGAAGAACAGAATTTTGCAATGGTCATGGAAATGCTGCGCTATGGCGCAGTGAGCGAGGAAGATGAAGAATACATCAGCCCGCTTGACAGCCTTTTTTATGATTTAGAACTGCGGGAGCCGAATCATATTGCAGTCAAGTATTACAAGAACTATCACAGCGGCTCGGGCAAAACGCTCAAATCCATTCAGATTACCCTTGCAGCGCGGCTTGAAAAATTCAATTTGGAGAGCCTTGCAAGTTTAACCAGAACGGACGAACTTGAGCTATCCATGCTTGGAAAGAAAAAGACCGCACTCTTTGCGTTGATACCCGATAACGATACCAGTTTTAACTTCTTAGTGTCGATTCTATATACCCAGCTTTTTCAGCAGCTTTTCTTTTTGGCAGACCACAAATACGGCGGAAGCCTGCCTGTGCCCGTACATTTTCTAATGGACGAGTTTGCAAATGTCAGCCTGCCGGATGACTTCGAGAAGGCGCTGTCTGTCATGCGTTCACGCGGGGTATCGGTCAGTATCATTTTGCAGAACTTGGCGCAGCTTAAAAAGCTGTTTGAAAAAGAGTGGGAGAGCATTACGGGAAACTGTGACAGCTTTCTGTATCTTGGCGGCAATGAGCAGTCCACGCATGAGTATGTGTCAAAGCTCTTGGGCAAGGAAACCATTGACCTGAACACCTACGGAAAATCTGCAGGAAGAAACGGAAACTATTCAACGAATTATCAAATCAGCGGACGGGAGTTATTAACCCCAGATGAAGTGCGGAAACTGGACAATCGGTATGCGCTATCGTTTATCCGCGGCGAAAGTCCAATCATGGACCTGAAGTACGATATTTTGAAGCACCCGAATGTGAAGAAAACGACCGACGGTGGAGAAAAACCGTTTATGCATGGAAAAGCTGCAGAGGCAATCGCGTCTGTGAAGCTGCGCTATACCGGGGAAACAGAAAGCCTGCAAGAAGCAGAACACGAGGCCACCGCTGCGGACTACGAAATTCTGACAAACGAAGAACTGGAAACAAGCGAAGAAACGGAGGAATACGAAAATGAATGAAATGAATGAGAGGAAAGAAAGAAAAAAGAGGAAAGCCCAAAAGAGAAAAGGGCGGCAGGCGGCGTGCCTTCTACTTACGATGAGTATCATGCTGCTGCCGCAGGCAGCCTTTGCGGAGGGCGGCGATCCGCTTGCCGTTGTAAATAACTTGTCGGATTTTATCTTTGCACTGATTCGTGCCATCGGAATCATTTTACTGGGTCTTGGGATTATGCAGGTTGGCTTATCCTTAAAGTCCCACGACCCGTCGCAACGTGCCAATGGATTTCTGACCTTAGCGGGCGGCGTAGTCATTACCTTTACGAAGGAAATTCTGAATCTAATTATTGGATGACAAGGATGAGAACACAGGAAAGCGAGGTGATGGAATGTCGGAAAACTGGGTAGTACAGAACTTACAAAACGCACTAACCACATGGAATGAGAAATTGGCGGAAATCTGGGTGCTATTAACGGAAGAGCCGGAGCATTTTCGAGGCGGCGACATCTGGAAGGTCATTGTCGATATTCACGGCGCACTGCAGGCAATCGGAATTGCGCTATTAGTGCTATTTTTTTTAGCAGGCATGGTAAAGGAAAGCGGTAGTTTTGCTGAAGTCAAAAGGCCAGAGCAGGCGGTCAAAGTTTTTATCCGCTTCATTATCGCAAAGGCTATTGTCACTTACGGACTGGAACTTATGCTTGCAATTTTCTCAATTCTGCAAGGCATTGTCAGTACGATTATGCGAACGGCAGGGCTTGGCAGGACACAGGGCATGAGCCTTCCTGACGCCATGATAACGGCGATTGAGGATTGCGGCTTTTTTGAATCGATTCCATTATGGGCTGTTTCCCTTATCGGCAGCCTTGTGATTACCGTGCTGTCGTTCATTATCATTATGACGGTGTATGGAAGATTTTTCAAATTGTACATGTACACGGCGATTGCACCAATTCCCTTATCGACCGTAGCAGGACAGCCCACGCAGCACATCGGCATTTCATTCCTGAAATCTTATGCTTCCGTCTGTATGGAAGGCGCGATTATACTTTTGTCGTGCATTATCTTTTCCATTTTCGCAGCTTCTCCGCCCGTCATAGATACTGCGGCCGCGCCTGTTGCAATGGTCTGGTCGTACCTTGGGGAACTGATTTTTAATATGCTGATACTCGTCGGAACCATTAAAATGGCAGACCATGTTGTTAAAGAAATGATGGGGCTGTAGAAGAAAAGGAGGCAATATGGAGCGAAAAATCAATAAAGAAATCCGGGAATACCGGGAGGCGATGTTTTGGGGGCTGACGCTGCGTCAGTTCCTTTTTTCTGCCTTGGGCTTAGGAATATCCGTTGGGATGTATTTTCTGCTAAGGGGAAGTATCGGCATGGAGGCCGTGTCATGGGCGTGCATTTTCGGGATGCTGCCCTGCGCGATGCTCGGCTTTGTAAGCTATAACAAAATGCCCGCAGAGAAATTTCTTTGGGCAGTCATAAAAGCGGAACTACTGACACCAAAGCGACTGACCTTCCGCCCGACCAACCTATATTACGAACTGCAAAAAGACGAAAAGGAGAGAAAAAGTGAGCATACAAAAAAGACGAAAAAAAGACCACATCAAGCTGCCAAGAAGCGTGCAGGACGCAATTCCCATCAGCACCGTTTATGATGACGGACTGTTTCGGGTAGGCAAGAACCAATACAGCAGGACATATAAATTCGAGGATATCAATTATCAAGTTGCCTCGGAGGCAGACAAAGAAACGATGTTTGAGCGCTACTGCGCCCTGCTCAACTCTTTGGACAGCAACGCGACCACGAAAATCACGATTAACAATCGTAAGCTGAATCAGGCGGACTTTGAAAAAAGAATCTTTATCAAAGAGCAGGACGATAACCTAAACGAATACCGCAGGGAATACAATCAAATGCTGCTTGAAAAAGCAACCGCAGGAAATTCCATCATTCAGGAAAAGTACATCACTGTGACCGTTACCGAAAAAAGTGCGGAGGATGCAAGGCAGTATTTTAACCGTTTCGGTGCGAGCATTGCGATTCAATTAAATAAAATCGGCTCAAAATGCACCGAGCTTGGCGCAGTCGAGCGGCTAAGGATTTTTTACGATTTCTACCGAACAGGGGAAGAAAGCGACTTCGCATTCGACCTGAAGGACAGCCGCCGGAAAGGACACAGCTTCAAGGACTATATCTGTCCTGACAGCATGGAAATCCAAAAAGACCATATTGTGCTTGGCGAGCGTTATGTGCGAGTTCTGTTTCTCAAAGAATATGCAAACTTCCTAAAAGATGATTTTGTGACGGAGCTGACCACACGCTGCAAGAACATGATGCTGTCCATCGATATGCTTCCGCTTCCGACAGGAAAAGCCGTCAGAGAAGTCGAAACGAGGCTGCTCGGAACGGAAACAAACATCACAAATTGGCAGCGAAAACAGAA
>CABQMM010000065.1 GCA_902465215.1 uncultured Bacillota bacterium | reverse complement strand
CGATTTTTTTCATCATCGGGTCGATATAATAAGAATATGGCTTTGGCTGCTCATCAGTGTACTTGACGCCGAAGCCGCCGCCAAGATTCAACTCTTTTGTGTCGTATCCGAAGCGCTTCTTGAGTTCTTCCACAAGCCCGAGCATTACATCCAGTGATTTAAGATATGCATCGTTATCAAGGATTTGTGAGCCGATGTGAAAATGCAGTCCCAGAAGGTTTATATGCTCAGATTTGATGGCTCTCTCCGCAAGCGGATAAAACACATCCTCATCAAGAGGAACACCGAACTTCGAGTCGCGCTTTCCTGTTATGATGAAGTCATGCGTACTTGCTGCTACGCCGGGCGTGATTCTCAGCAAAATATTTGCAGTCATGTTTTTCTCTTTGCAGACTTCTTCAATCTGCTTAAAATCCGGCTCGCTGTCCACGATAAATCTTCCGATTCCGTAGTCCAAAGCATCCTCAATCTCCCCACGCAGTTTGTTGTTGCCGTTGAACTCAATTCGTTCTGCAGGGAAGCCGGCTTTCTTCGCGGTGTAAAGCTCTCCGCCGGAGACAACATCAATGCAAAGTCCTTCTGTATCACAGATCTTGCACATCGCAGTCGTGCAAAAAGCTTTGCATGCATACGCGATTCTCGTATTCGGATATTTATCAAGGAATGATTTCTTAAGTTCTCTGATTTTCTCCTTGATTCCCGTATCGGACATCACATAGAGCGGCGTTCCGTACTGCTTAGCCAGATCGGTCGTGCTGCATCCGTCAAAATATAACTCGTTATTTTTGATTTCTTTTATCAAGTCTCTCTCCTCCGTATCGTAATTTCTATCAAGCATTCCTTTTCGCTTTCAGATAATACTAAAGCAAAAAGAATGCCAACAATTCAATATTGTTTTGCAAGCGGCAAAAATCGTTAATTTTCAACACTTTTTTCTTGCTGAAAAAGAGCAGAAAAAAAACAGGACAAAATAGTGTCCTGTTTTCCGAACTTAAATTCCTATTTTTAGAACTTAATCTTTTTCAACTTTTCATAAAATACCGTCTTGGAAAGACCCAGCTCCTCCATGGCCTTCTGCCGACTCCCCTTATTTCTCGTCAGAGCCTCCGCTATGATGCGTTTTTCTTCCTTCAGCAGCTGTTCTTTTAGGGTTTTTCCTTCTTCTTCGTCATCATGAATCAAAATGTGCTCCGAATAAATAACCGGAGAGTCACAAATCGTTATGGCACGCTCGATGACATTCTCAAGCTCCCGCACATTTCCCGGCCAACTGTAGCGCATCATTTTGTTAAGTGCCTCTTCCGACAAAAGCATCGGCTTCATGTCATATCTTACGCATATATCACTCAAAATTGAATTTATCAAAACATAAAGGTCATCCTTTCTCTGCCTGAGCGGCGGAATACATATCGGAAACACATTGATTCTGTAGTATAAATCCTGTCTGAACCTCCCCTGCCGCACTTCCTCTTCAAGATTTCTGTTCGTTGCAGTGATTACCCGCACATTGACATCAATCGGCTTCGAGGAACCGACACGGTAGATTCTTTTATTTTGGAGCACATGCAGCAGCTTGACCTGAATGTCCGGCGGAATCTCCCCGATTTCATCCAGAAAAATGGTTCCCCCGTTCGCCTCTTCGAAGAACCCTGCCTTGCCTCCCGTCGCCGCACCTGTGAACGCCCCCGGTGCATAGCCGAAAAGTTCACTCTCAAACAAGCTCGGCGCGATTGCATTGCAGTTTACCTCCACAAACGGAGCGCCCGAATTCCCCATGTTATGTATATTCTTCGCAAGCCTTGACTTTCCCGTTCCGCTTTCCCCCGTTATGATTACATTGAACATCGTCTGCGATGCTTTATATGCCAGCCTCTTGACCTCTGCCATCGATGGGTTTCTTCCGATAAAATCATTCAGCCCCGCAATTTCAAATTCCCGGTTCTTGTTCTCATTATGTGATTTCTTCTTCTGCCGTTCTTCCAAAAGCTGTATGATTGCGTTTCTTTCCTTTCGCATCTCTTCAAGCAGCGACGCGTCCTGAATGATCACATAGACTCCGTCCTGCTTCTGCAAACTCCTGACCCTTACAAAAATACAAAAAATCGGTCGTCTGTGAATTTCGTAAATACCTTTTTCAACACAGCCGTTTGTCTTTTTCATCATGTCTTCTATTTTCGTGATGAATGCCTCGCCGTGTATAACATTCTGAATTTCGAGCCCCTCAATCGCAGGTGTATCCTCCTTATTCTCGTCGGCACTCGCCTTTGCCATATAGCCTCTGCCTGAAAAAAGTTTTCCTATCTCCTCTCCGCGGAATCCGTACCCACGGCTCTGAAAAAATTTTATTTCACCCGTAATTCCGTCAATGACAACCATGTGCCCCACAGCTTCAAAATACCTCATTGTATAGGTTTCGTTATTCACTGTAATGTCTGCGCTGTTATTTGCAAAGTCAATTCGGCTTACAATCTCAAACCCGAGATAGTTTGTTTTCAGTTCAAACTTCCCATTTGGGCTGTAGCTCTTGATGTATTTATACTGCGGCTTGATTTTTTTATTGTGGTAAACGCCCACGGCAACGATGGCATCGCCCTTTGCGATGTTTTTATCGTTTATGTTAATATGCAGCAAATCGGCCGGTGACAAGGCATCATCATTTCCGATTTCGTTATCGCAGATAATCACAATGTCGCCTTCTTTGATGCTGCCTGCGGCATGGCATCGCCCATCCTCGGAAATAATTCCGGTTATTTCCTTCGCACGCTTGCTATATGAGCCGATTCTGTTTTGTTCGTCAATATAAATCAGCCCTTTATATTCACTTTCAAGAAGTTCTTCCAAAATGTTTGTAGTGTGTTTCATCGCAATTCTCCACCTGTTTTCACATGACTTTGCCATAAAGTTTATCATATGCAGAAAAAAAAGTCTACATAAAGCACCCGGAGCAAAATTGATTGGCAATACAAAATCGGAATCCTATTTCCAAAAGGCGGATTTTGTGGTATGATTTTTAGGTACAAAATATCGAAACAGAAAGGATTTTATCCGAATGGAAGCATTATTTATACTTATTTTAAAATGTTTGATTCTCGGAATCATCTGGGCAGCCCTGCTGATTCCGGTTATTTTCAACCGTGGCGGTTGGCTGCGCTATCTCATTACGGTTCTGGTTATTGCCATTGTCTGCTACCTGTGCCGTGGCTGGGCAGCAATTATAAACAAGATGACATTGATTGCCCTTATCACGCTTGTTGTCGCATGGATTACCTCCATGGCAGTCTTTGACAAAGAGTCGAAAGTAAAATCGAAGGTCATTTCCTTTTCATGTGTTATGTCAGCTTTAGCTTACCTGATTTCAAATTTTATATCATTTGGTATTCTTTAAGTCTTCGGCGATATTTCTTTTATTACTTGGCAAGAAAATTCTAAAAAAAGTTCTTGCCAACCTTGAAAGACTCCGCCAATTGTGCTATTATTAACTCGTTAGAGATACCATTTAGCATATAAGGGCGATTAGCTCAGCTGGGAGAGCGCTGCGTTCGCAACGCAGAGGTCAAGGGTTCGAACCCCTCATCGTCCACCAGTATGGTCCTGCAGTTGTAATGATTGCAGGGCTTTTTTATTTTCTTGTTTCAAAATTCTCTTCGATTGCTTCCTTCCAATTCGCTATTAATGGTTTTAATTTCCTTATATCTGAAACTGCTTCATCCAACGCCCGGTAGCAAATTTCTGTACCAACACCGTCAGCTCTATAGTCAACCGCATGTGCAGCATCAATTCCAAAATTTCCGGCAGTTTCTATCGCATCAATATTAGCACCGAGAAAGAGAAACTCCCAACCGTACTTTTGCTTCTGGCGCTCAATCATATTCTTAACTTTCTCCCATGTGTATCTGTGGCTTGCATTTTCCATTCCGTCTGTTGTAATGACAAAGAGGGTTCTTTCAGGCACATCTTCAATGCGAGCATATTTATGGATATTTCCGATATGGTGGATGGCGCTTCCCACCGCATCAAGCATCGCCGTGCTGCCGCGAGCAAAATACTCTTTCTCCGTCAATGGCGCTATCGTACGTAAATTTATGCGGTCATGAATAACCTCGCATTCATTATCAAAAAGTACGGTCGAAATCAATGCCTCGCCCGCTTCCTTCTTTTGCTTCTCGATAAGAGAGTTAAATCCGCCTATGGTTTCCTTCTCAAGACCATGCATTGAACCGCTTCTGTCCAGTATAAATACAATTTCAGTTAAATTCTTCTTCATAGTAAAACCTCCCAAAATTAAATTCCAATAAAAAAGACTGCTCGGTAATTCACCTTACAGTCTTAGTATAGTTTCATTTTCACTTGGTTTGATCGCCTCGCATGCGACAAATTAAGCACCTAAGAGATTTTGGTCGAATGCAAACAATGCCTCGTTGATTTCGAAAACATTATAATTTCTTTTTTTGACAAAATATTCAATTATAACGTCAAATTTATTCGAGTGTGAAAGCGCAAAACCCGCCTTCATAAGCATTTCCTTCATCTCATTCAAAGGCAGCTCAAGTGCCAGCGCAAAAGCAAGTACCGTAGGCTTTGAAGGTCGATACGCTTTGTCGGAGCGGATTTTTGAAAAAAATTTCCGATCAATGTTTGCTTTCTTGTAACATTGTGCATCCGTCATGCCCTTTTCGTCGATTTTGCGAAGAAGCATCTCGGAAAAACTTTCATCAAGCTGTTCAAGCGCATTATCCAGCGAAGCGTCACAGCAGACCTCAATGCTCCTCAGCCTTTTTAAATCATAGCTGTCCTCATGCTCCTCGACATATTTATCATCTATGTACGCCGCAATGTCCGAAAAAAGCTTGCTTCCGATGGTATATGATTTCTTATCGAAAATCACGACATATACCTGCATGTCGTTTTCCTGCAAAAATTCGCTGATGGTATCCACGGCCACGCGAAGCGCCCAGTCTTTCGGATAGCCGTAAACGCCCGCCGAAATCAGCGGAAACGCAAGAGTTTTGCAATCATGTTCAGCCGCCAGCGCAAGCGACTTGCGATAACAGGAAATCAGCTTTTCCTCTTCACCGTAATCTCCGCCCCGCCAAATCGGCCCGACCGTATGGATAACATATTTGCAAGGCAGATGGTAGCCTTTTGTAATTTTTGCGTCGCCCGTCGCACAGCCGTGAAGCGTTCGGCACTCCGCAAGGAGCTCGGGCCCCGCTGCGCGGTGGATGCAGCCGTCCACGCCGCCTCCGCCGAGAAGCGAATTGTTCGCAGCGTTCACGATGGCGTCAACCTTCAGCTTTGTTATGTCGTTTCTGATTATCTGAAGTGGCATTATATCCCTCCATTTCCGTTAATTTATCAATAATATCTCCGTTCATCCAGTTCAAGCAAAGCATCCAAAAGTTTTGCTCGAAGTTCTCCTTCCGAAAGACCGTTTACATATTCCACCAATTCTTCATAGTGTCGTTGTTCTTCTTGCTCTTCTTCTGCTTCCCATTCTTCGACTTTCCGCAGGAATTCCTTTGCAGCCTCCGGCTGCGCCGTAAAATACAACGCAATCATGTGTTTGCAGATAACACGGCGACCATCAGCATGCGGACAATTGCAATGTGATTTTCTCGGATGTTCGGTGTCAATATAAACAGTATATGGCTCCGTTCCGCTTCCTGCAACGCTTCCGCTGTATGCAAAGTCTCCGTCTTTTTTGCACGACAGCACTTTCTCTTTTTCATAATATTCAAATCCGTACCACAGCGAATTTCCGCTTGCCATTTCAGTCAGTCCCATATTTTTCGTCCTTTCAGCAGAAAATTTTCGTATTTTCTGTCTTTCGATTATCTTTTATTACTGTGATTATATTGCGTCCGCGCGAAAAAATCAAGATGTGTGGCGGCCGTGGGTTAAGTGGGCTGCACAGCCTCGACGATCCTTGCTCCAAACGGCATAAATGACAGCCTGGCCATTTTGAAAAACTGCATTCCGAACGGAATTCCCACTATCGTGATGCACCAAAGGCAGCCAAACAGCAGGTTTGCGATTGCCATTTCCAGTCCAAAGAAGCAGACCCATATGATGTCTACAAGGAACGAAAACGTCCTGCCGTCGTACACGATTTCTCTGCCGAACGGCCAAAACGCAAATTCCGCAAATTTAAAACATTGCACGCCAATCGGTATCCCGATTATTGTTACGCAGAATATGCATCCTGCAAGGCACCATGCAAGTCCGCCAAGCAGTCCTCCGAATATAAACCAAAGTATGTTTCCTAATGTTTTCATATGTATCCTTTCTTTTCTCTTGTCTGCTGTTTATGTGAGGACTCAGCCATGAAGCATGTTTGACATCCTCTGTTTTGTCGAGTATTATATTATATAGGGCAGACATGGCGTTGGGCGTTTCGGACGTAACCTGCGGGGGCAAATTTGCTGCATGTTCAGGATGTGTTGCTCTGCCCTTATTCTATAGGTCCCCAAAATGCTGCTTTGCTCAACCATTTCATCATAGAGTTGTGCATTTTTTGTCTTAGGCTTCGCGTCATCCGCCAAGTCTTTTCGAATATTTTCATCTGCAAATCGTGCGGAAGCGCTCCTAGAAATATTCTGACCCATAAAGTCGCCGCCTTTTGCACCACCACTATAAGCTTGATACGAAATGGTGCCTCTTTCATAATCCGGGTAATTTGTTCTTCTGTCAAACGCATTTAGCCCTAACCTTTCTGCTGCATTGCCAGCCCTGCTTGTTCTCGAAACGGTATTTTTTTATACAGTCAGTCCTGTTGAATTCTTGATTCTTCACTCATCGGCTTCCTCGTATCCTATTCCGTTATTGCATTCTTTTCTTTCCTTCACCGATCCTTAATCAAACCCTTTTGGAATTCCATCCGGGAAGGCATCGCAACACAGTTTCCATCCGTCTATCAATGGTCTTTCATGCTTACAAGTTCCACAATCGATCACGAAAACCATTTCTTCACCTCCTGTGCAAATCCCTCTTAGTTCTCATTCTTCATTATTTCTTCGCTCAATTTCTTATTAAGTACTACTTTTCAA
>CABQMM010000064.1 GCA_902465215.1 uncultured Bacillota bacterium | reverse complement strand
TTCTTTGCAAAACCGACAAGCTTGGCTTTCAGGCAAGCTTGTGCACAAACTGTGCGCATTTAAAAATCCACTACCGTTCCTGCCGTAATCGCAATTGTCCAAGCTGTCAGGCAGTTAACAAGGAAATTTGGGTAGACAAGCGCAGCGCAGAAGTCATTGACACTCCGTATTTTCATGTGGTCTTTACGATTCCGCATGAGCTAAATGCACTCTTTTACGCAAATCAAAAGCTTTTATACGATCTTTTGCATCGCTGCTGTGCCGAAACCTTGCTTGAGCTTTCTGCGGATCCAAAATGGCTTGGTGCTGTTCCTGCCATCATACAGGTTCTTCATACCTGGAATCAGGAACTTGGCTATCATGTCCATATGCATTGTATCGTTTCCGGCGGAGGCTTGAGCCGGGATGGAAAACTGCGCAGCTGTTCTTCAAAGTTTTTCCTTCCGGTTCGTGTGCTTAGAGACAGATTTAAAGGGAAATTTCTCGCCCGACTTTCCGATTTATATGTACAAGGTCTGCTTTCCTTTTCCGTTTCCTGCAAAGAACTGCAGACGAAAACGGTTTTGAATGTCTTTAAAAACTCGCTCTATGAGAAAGACTGGTGCCCTTACATCAAGCAGACCTTCCACAGGTTTGGCAACGCTATCGAATATCTCGGACGTTACACCCATAAAATTGCCATTTCAAACAGCCGCATTCTTTCGGTTACCGATGTGCATGTTACGTTCGCTGCCAGAGGCCAAAAGCCCAAAGACCCGAAACGCCGGATTACGCTCACCCATGCCGAATTTATTCGTCGCTATCTCATGCATGTGCTGCCGAAAGGGTTTCAGAAAATCCGCTATTACGGGCTCTTAAACAATCGCATGAAAGCAAAGAATCTACAAAGAGTCTTCACCTTGCAGGGCAGACAGAGTTTTAAACGGCTCTATGAGGGATTTCGTACTGCGCAGCTTCTAAGCGCACTTTGGAAAATTGACATTTGCCGCTGTCCGCGCTGCGGGCATAGCAGCATGAAGCCGCTCAAGCTGCACTATGCAAATTCCACCTGAGCCTATTCGCATTTTATATTTTTTGAGGTCTCCCCGCAGAAGGCCTGTTTGACATGCGCAAAATCAGGGATTGTTCCCCGAAATGCTAAGCGATACCTCCTATTTCTGCCGTGAAAGCCTCGCAAATTCTGTTTGCCGGCTGCGTGGCAGGCGATACAATCCCCATAGGGGACTCTCGCGTCGACGCGATTTGGGTACAATAGAAAAGAATCACATGCAGAGCAGGTTCATGTTTCATGATTCCTGCTTTTTTTGCTCTGCATGTGATACTTTCCTTGGATATTATACATCAATCCTTCTTCAGTATCGACAGGCAGTACGGGCATCTGAGATGTCCCTGAGTCAGTAACTCCGTAATGGTTGTTGGAATAAATTTGCCGCAGTACGGACATGCCAGACCCGGGATTTGTGACGATGCGCCGCCCGATATATTTTCAAGCTCTTTTTCTGTGAGCAGATCTTCCTTTGTTTTGTTGTTTTGATTGTTCATTTTAATTCTCCTATACAATAAATTTTCAGCCGTTTTTCAATATCTTTATATCGGACTTGTTGTTTATTTTTATGCTTGTGTCAAAATTGTTGGAATTAATCTTTGGGTCAAAGTCGGAATTGTTGATCTTTGTATTAAAATCAACATTGTTGAGCTTTATACTGGTGTCAAAGATATCATGGTTTATCTTAATACTCTCATTGTCCACTATTTCGGTGCCGCCCGAAACTTTGTCAAGCGCATCCGCGCTAAGGATATCAGTCTTTTCCTTTTTCGACATTTTACCACCTCCTTCTGTTTATTTATACGATCAAAAAGAAAAAAAGGCTAATGATTATTTAGATATAGTATAACATATGGTTGAAAAAAGCAAAAGACATTAAAAAAAGGAGCTGTAACTCTGATTCGAATGTCCTGTGAATATTCGTAAACGGCAAACCATCCGCGTCTTGAATACCCCCAGAGGGTATTGAAATGTATATTTACACGAAAAATCCTAAAATTTGAGGTCGATTTCGTGTACCTGAGGCCGGATTTAATGTAATTGGAAGGAAAAATTTCGATAGAAGATAGCCCAAAGAAGCGAAGGGAAGAAAGACGAAAAATAGGAATGCAGAAAGAAAGCTTGGAATTTCAACGATTTCAGAGTGTCACATTCCATGTGGAAGTTTTTGCGCCGACGAGAGAAGACACTTGCCGGATGCAGCATGAGAAGGATACGGGGGCAAAAAATGTGACTTTACACGAATGAAGCCCTTTTTTTGCCTCTTTTTCGTGTAAATATACATTTGGGCGCGCCCGTCAGCCCGCCAGACGGCGCACTCGATAGCGCACCCAGTGACCTGCCAGATGACGCGCCCAATCGTGCGCCCGGTGGCCAGACCGGGCGCTTAGTGCAGCGCCCGGCGGCGCGCCGGGCGATAGAAATCTATTTATTCTCTGTTCTGCGGAATATCCGGGATTCCTGCGAAGCCTTTTGCGAGGTCTTCATCAGTCGGGATGTAGTCGCTCATTTCGCCGTCGTTGAATTTCTGATATGCTACGAGGTCGAAGTAGCCGGTTCCGGTGAGACCGAATAAGATCGTCTTTTCTTCGCCGGTTTCTTTGCACTTTAATGCCTCGTCGATGGCTGCCTTGATTGCATGGCTGCTTTCCGGTGCCGGCAAAATACCTTCCACTCTTGCGAATGTCTCAGCTGCAGCAAAGACTTCAGTCTGCTCTACCGCTCTTGCTTCCATATATCCATCGTGATAGAGCTGTGACAGGGTGGAGCTCATGCCGTGGAAACGAAGACCGCCTGCGTGGTTGGCAGAAGGAATGAATCCGCTTCCGAGCGTGTACATCTTTGCGAGCGGGCAGATCATGCCGGTATCGCAGAAGTCATATTTGAATTGTCCGCGAGTGAAGCTCGGGCAGGATGCAGGCGCAATCGCGGAGTTCAGCTTGTGGCTTCCGCTCGTATTGTTTCACTCAAACTTGTAATAGATTTTCGCAGGGGTGCCCAGCTTTTCTTCCAGACAATAAGCGCGAACTAGCGGCGCCGGACGGTACATTTTATAGAAATCCTGAATTTCCTGCGGAATTTCGATATAAGCAGTGTCGTCATCCAGTTCCTGCTGCACCAGTTCTTCGCAAAATACTCCGGAAAGCTCTTCGGCAGTCATCGGCTTACCTGTGCCCGGATTCAGCAGCGGGGCAGGCTTTACCTTCATATCACTGCGGACATTGTACCATGCTTTTGGCATTTCTTCTTCGGTCAGATAAATCTTATAAGGAATCGTTTGTTCATTCTTTGTTGTCATTGTTTTTTCCTCCGTTTTTTCTTTCATCTATATATGGGTCAGGGTCAGGCAATAAAAAAACCTGTCCCGTAATTTGCTGGGACAGGATGAAAATCAACCTGCGGTGCCACCCGGCTTGACGCATTCCGCGCCCGACTCATCGCATACAATCATACGCAGCTCTTTGTTTACGGAGGAGTTACTCCGTCTCGCTTACTCTCCCTCAACGGTTTACGGAATTATAGCACAAGAAAATGTGGTATGTCAACATGTTTTTTGAAGTTTTTTGTAGAAAACGACAAAAATATTTAGCTCTGTATTTCATTCCATCATGCGCAAGCAAGAGCAGAGTTAAGGAAAAAATGAAATTTCCGTATTTTTTTACTGGGGTATGTGCAGAATGTACGTGTTTTGGCGTATTTTTCATGAAAAGGACAAAGAAATTTACGGAAAATAGGGCGAACATTTATCAGAAGAATTGACAAATCATTCGACCGATGATATAACATACTATATTTGCAGAATCTTTTTTCGGGGGAGGTAAGACAAATGGAAAAGATTGAAAAGTTAGAACAACTCTACGAGGGCAAGGCGAAAAAGGTATACAGCACAAACAATCCGGATTATGTAATCGTATCATATAAAGACGACGCAACCGCTTTAGACGGACTGAAAAAGGGAACGATTGTGGGCAAAGGCGTTATCAATAACAAGATGTCAAATCATCTTTGCAAAATACTTGAAGAAAAGGGTGTGCCGACGCATTTTGTTGAAGAACTCAGCGACCGCGACACATTGGTAAAAAAGGTTTCGATTGTGCCGCTGGAAGTTATTATCCGCAATATTTCCGCAGGCTCTTTTGCGAAGAGATTCGGTGTGGAAGAAGGCATCGTTTTCGATGCTCCGACAATCGAATTTTCCTATAAAAATGACGAATTGCACGACCCGCTGATGAACTCCTATCATGCGAAGGCTTTAGGTCTTGCAACGGATGAAGAAATTGAGACGATTAAACGCTATGCATTTCGTGTCAATGAAATCCTCAAGGAATACTTTTTGGAGCGTAAGGTCAAATTAGTTGACTTTAAGATGGAATACGGAAGACTTTCCGATGGGACAATCGTGCTCGCGGATGAAATCTCACCGGACACCTGTCGTTTCTGGGACAGCGAAACCAATGAAAAGCTGGATAAGGACCGCTTCCGCAGAGACATGGGCGGCGTGGAAGATGCCTATAACGAAATGATGAATCGTGTGTTCGGCGAATAAGCAGGAGGCGCAAGGTATGAGTAGTTTGAGAGAAGAATGTGGTGTTTTCGGTGTATTTTCCCAGGAAAAATCCGATGTTGCAAGCACGGCATATTACGGCTTGTTTGCGCTGCAGCACCGCGGACAGGAGTCGTGCGGCATAGTTGTCAACGACGCAGGGCTCTTTCAGGTATATAAGGACACAGGACTTGTCAATGATGTCTTTTCACCGCGGATTTTAGAAGGTCTGGGTGAAGGCAACATGGCGGTTGGTCATGTGCGCTACGGCACAACCGGCGGAAACGACCGCAGCAATGCGCAGCCGATCGTTGTCAATCATATCAAGGGAAGAATGGCGCTTGCACATAACGGTAACATTGTGAATTGCGAAGAACTGCGGCGTGAACTGGAGATGGAAGGTTCTATCTTTTCCACCACCAGCGATACGGAAGTCATTTCCTATATCATCACGAAGGAAAGGCTGAAAGCTCCTTCGATTGAGCAGGCGGTAAACAAAGCGATGGACCGAATTAAAGGCGCATATTCTCTGGTAATTATGTCGCCGGCCAAGCTGATTGCGGTGCGCGATGAAAACGGATTCCGTCCGCTTTGTTACGGAAAGACAGAGGATGGCAGATATGTAGTCGCATCGGAAAGTTGCGCGCTCGATGCTGTCAGCGCGAAGTTTATCCGGGATATTAAGCCGGGCGAAATCGTAATTTTCGATAAGGACGGCGTGAGAAGCATTGAGGACCACTGCGGCAAGGCGGAAGGCGCGATGTGCGTATTTGAATATATCTATTTTGCAAGACCGGATTCCGTCATCGACGGCTGCAGCGTGCATACCGCACGTATGCGCGCGGGAGCGTTTCTTGCGCTGGAGCATCCGGTACAGGCAGATGTCGTAATCGGAGTGCCTGATTCGGGGCTGGATGCAGCGGTAGGCTATGCGAAGCAGTCCGGAATACCATACGAAATCGGGTTTATTAAGAATAAATATATCGGCAGAACCTTTATTCAGCCGGGACAGAAGAGCCGGGAGGACAAGGTAAAAATCAAGCTCAATCCAATTGCGGAGGTTGTTAGCGGCAAACGCGTGGTGATGATTGACGACTCGATTGTACGCGGTACGACCAGTGCGCGGATTGTCAAGCTTTTAAGGGAAGAAGGCGCGAAGGAAATTCACCTGAGAGTCTCCGCACCGCCGTTTTTGAATCCTTGCTATTATGGTACGGATATCGATTCGCGTGAGAACCTGATAGCCGCAAATCATACGATTGAAGAGATTGCGCAGATTATCGGAGTCGATTCGCTTGGCTATCTGAGCGTGGAAAATGCAAAGCAGATTGCCAAGGGCATGAACGGTGCGAAGTACTGCACCGCATGTTTCGACGGTAAATATCCGACGGAGATTCCGAAGACAAGTGCTAAGGGAAGATTTGAGTCTCCGATTCCGGGCAGGGAGTAAATTGCGTTTCATGTATACAAAATTCGCAAGCCTTTTTTTATTGACAAATTCCATTTTTTTTGTAAAATAGAATTATAGGAAGAGATTCCCAAAACAATAATAATATGAAATTAAAAGGAGGACCCGCTATGATTACGCAGAAAGATTTTTTAAGATTTGCTTTTGAAGAGGCAATCAACGAAGTTAACCCTAACTCCATCGAACGAGATGTGGTAAAACCGATTATCAAAACGGGAATGCAGGCTTATGCGGATAGAGAAGGCTGCAAGTTTACAGACGAGGAAATTGCAGAAACGATTGAAGCAGGGCTTGCAGAACTTGACGCTGCGAAAGCGGATTTCGGGCACTGATTCATAGCGGTTAACATAGTTTTATATTTTAATGAAAAGAGTAATAGCTTTGCACTTGCAGGGCTATTATTTTTTAAGAATAGGATAGATTTTACAAGCAAAACAGCAGGCGCAGAGCGAAAGGAGAGTAAGGAAATGACCGATTTTAATAATTACAGACTGGAATATGAGAGCAAACGAGTGTCGGCAGAAACGGCGGCTCAGGTTGTACGAAACGGATACCGTGTACATTTTGGAACGGGTGCAGGCGTTGTAGATACAATGGATAAGGCTCTTGCAATGCGCGTTTCGGAGCTGAAGGGCGTTACGATTCTTTCGACCGTGGGAATTCGCCACGAATCTCTGGCAACTTATCGTGCGGCGGCAACGCTTGGTGAAGAAGCCCCGCAGCATGTACGCTTTACATCAGCTCATTTTAATGCGTTTGACCGAAAAATGGCAGATGACGGAAACTGCTGGTACATGCCGATGATGTTCTGCGAACTTCCGGATCTTTGGAATGACAACGGCAACCATATAGATGTAGCAATGTTTCAGGTCGGACCGATGGATGCAAACGGTGACTTCAATTTAGGCCCACAGGTTGCGGATATGAAAGGCGTGATTCGAGGCGCCAGAAAAATTGTTGTAGAAATTAATGAAAATATGCCGTTTGCATATGGATACAATAATGAAATT
>CABQMM010000063.1 GCA_902465215.1 uncultured Bacillota bacterium | reverse complement strand
TGGTGGCACAAGGCACGGTCAAAGATATTATGAAGTGCAAAGAATCTTTGACGGGGCAGTATCTTTCCGGTGCAAAAAAGATTTTCGTGCCGAAGGAGAGAAGAGAAGGCAACGGCGAGAAGCTCGTCATTAAGGGTGCCCGCCAGAATAACCTGAAAAATATTGATGTCGATTTTCCTCTCGGTAAATTTGTCTGCGTTACGGGCGTTTCAGGCTCTGGAAAGAGCAGCCTTGTAAACGAAATTTTGTATAAGGGCGCGGCTCGCGTTACGAATCGGCTGCAGGAGGAAGCAGGCGATTTTGATGAGATTCTTGGATTGGAAAATATCGACAAAGTAATTGACATTGACCAGTCTCCAATCGGCAGAACCCCGCGTTCCAACCCTGCGACCTATACCGGAATGTTCAATCATATCCGTGATTTGTTCGCAAGTCTTCCGGAGGCAAAGCTGCGCGGCTATCAAAAAGGCCGCTTCAGCTTTAATGTAAAGGGCGGAAGATGCGAGGCGTGCAGTGGCGACGGAATCATTCAGATTGAGATGCATTTCCTGCCGGATGTCTATGTTCCTTGCGAGGTCTGCAAGGGCAAAAGATACAACCGTGAGACGCTGGAAGTAAAATATAAAGGCAAAAGTATCTTTGATGTACTTGACATGAGCGTCAGTGAGGGAGTAGAATTCTTTAAGAATGTACCGAGCATTGCGCGGCATTTGCAGACGCTGGACGAAGTCGGACTGGGCTATATCAAACTCGGTCAGCCGTCGACGCAGCTTTCCGGCGGCGAGGCGCAGCGCGTGAAGCTTGCTTCGGAGCTGACGAAGCGAAGCACAGGAAAAACTTTGTATATTCTGGATGAACCGACAACCGGACTGCATTTCGCAGATGTGGACAAGCTGCTGAGCGTACTCGATAAGCTCGTAGACGCCGGCAATACTGTTGTGGTGATTGAGCACAACTTAGATGTTATTAAAAGAGCTGATTATATTATAGACTTGGGACCGGACGGCGGAACCAGGGGCGGAACGATTGTTGCGACCGGAACGCCGGAAGAAATTGCAAAATGTCCGGAGTCCTATACGGGTCAGTTTTTAAAAAAGCTTTTAAAGCGATAAATCCGCATAGGATGGAAAAAACGGAGGAAAATTCCAAATGAAAGAAAAACTTAATCTGACGATGCTTACGGACTTTTACGAAATAACCATGGCAAATGGTTATTTCCAATCAGGAATGGCAGAGGATACGGCATACTTCGATATGTTTTTCCGCAGAGTGCCCGATGGCGGCGGCTATGCTATCATGGCAGGGCTTGAGCAGCTGATCGACTACCTGAAAAATCTGAAGTTCACGGATGAGGACATCGAATACCTTCGCGGAAAAGATATGTTTTGCGAAGAGTTTCTCGACTATCTGAGAAATTTTGAATTCAAGTGCGATGTCTGGGCGGTACCGGAAGGAACACCGATTTTCCCGCATGAACCAATCGTAACCGTCAGAGGACCTGTTATGCAGGCACAATTTATCGAAACCATGGTGCTCTTATGCATCAACCACCAGAGCATGATTGCAACGAAGGCCAATCGAATCGTCAGAGCAGCGCAGGGAAGAGCTGTTATGGAATTCGGTTCGAGAAGAGCACACGGCGCAGATGCGGCGATTCTCGGTGCCAGAGCTGCTTACATCGGCGGCTGTGCAGGCACGGCATGTGCGATTGCAGACCGCGATTACGGCATTGCGGCTCTCGGAACGATGGCGCACAGCTGGGTGCAGATGTATCCGGACGAATATTCCGCATTCAAAAAATATGCGGAAATCTACCCGCAGAACTGCGTGTTGCTGGTTGATACATACAATGTTCTGAAATCCGGGGTGCCTGCGGCAATCAAGGTATTTAAAGAAATGAAACCGCAAAGCATGGGTATCCGTATCGATTCAGGCGACGTGGCTTATCTTACGAAGAAAGCGCGTAAGATGCTGGACGATGCAGGACTTCAGGAGTGCAAAATCGTCGTTTCCAATTCGCTTGACGAATACATCATCCGCGATGTTATCCTTGAGGGCGCATGTATTGACTCTTTGGGCGTAGGCGAAAGACTTATCACAGCGAAATCAGAACCTGTTTTCGGCGGTGTATACAAGCTTGCAGCGCTTGAAAAAGACGGTGTGCTGACTCCGAAAATCAAGATTTCTGAGAATGTTGAAAAGATTACGAATCCGGGATTCAAGGGACTTTACAGACTGTACAGCAAAGAAACCGGAAAGGCGCAGGGTGATGTCCTGACAATCGCGGGCGAAACAATTCCGGAGCAGGACGAATACGAAATTTTCGATCCGAATGCTGTTTGGAAAAAAACAATCGTAAAAAATTATACAGTAAGAGACCTTCATGTTCCGATTTTCGAGAAGGGCAGATGCGTGTATGAAAGTCCTTCCATTGAAGAAATCAAGAACTACTGCAAGGAACAGGTTGCAACTCTTTGGGATGAAACACTCAGACTGGAAAATCCACAGACCTACTATGTTGACCTTTCGCAGAACCTTTGGGATATGAAGAACAAATTGCTGAGAGAATATTCGGCAAAATAGTTAAGCCGGCAACTAAAATAAAGCAACAGTAAAGTTGAAAAAGAGCCAAAATCAGGAAACGCTTTCGCATGTTTCATTTTGAGATAGAGGCTCTTTTTTTTTGCGATAGACTTGAAAAGAATAACAAAGTATGGTATATTGATATGAAGATGGACGCTGTATATTTTTTGAAGATGATTGAAGATAAAAGCTTTACCGATTTAAAAAAAATGCAGTATAAATACTCGAAAGAAAGCGTTGCCGAAATGCTTGAACTTTTAAAAGAAAATCGCTATAGACTTTTTCCGATGAGGGATTTTTCAGGGCAGCCGATTATCTATCTTGATGAGCTTACACGAATCAGTCCGAAGTATGCGAAGCTTCTCCTTGCGCATCAGAGCGATGCACAAGGCTTTGGAACGCAGGCAATGGAGGAAGAAATTTTCAGCACTTTTGAGATAGAAAACATCAATACATCCAGAGAAAGCATAAGGAAGATACTCGCAGGCTATGCGCCGCGGGATGAGAGCGAAGAACGGATTTTCGGGATGAAAAAAGGCTTGGAATTCGTAAGCGATTACCGCAACGAAATAAATGAAGAGAATTTATATAAACTGTATCAGATGGCGGTCGGCAATTATGTGGAGAATGAAGACCGTCTGCCGGAAGGCTGTAAATACCGGAATGATGCGGTATATGTTGTCGGTGGCAAGCAGACGCACGAAGGACTGCATCACGAATTACTGCCAGCATACATGAAGGCATTTATGGACTTTATCAATGTGGAAACGGACATTGATGACCTGGCGAAAGCGGCAATTATTCATTTTTATATGGCATATCTGCACCCGTACTTTGACGGAAACGGGAGGACTGCACGGCTCCTGCAGCTCTGGTATCTCGTGCAGCGCGGCTATGCGTCAGCGATGTTTGTATCTATGTCGGCACTTATCCGCAGCAGCCGTACTCGTTATTATAAGGCATACCAGCAGATAGAGGAAAATGCGAAAATCAGCGGCTGCATTGATGTGACGCCTTTCGTCTTATATTTTGCTGAAAATGTGTATGCACACCTCAGTGACTCCCTGCCGTCACAGTTTGTCCTCGACGAGTTTGCCAACGCATTGCTGATAGGTGAAATCACACAGAAAGAACACGAGCTGTGGAACTTCGTTTTAAATCGCTATGGGAAAAATGAGTTTTCAACGAAGCAGCTCGAAAAAGACTTCGGAGACGCAGCGTACGCTACGATTCGGACATTCGTGCAGAAATTTGCGCAGCGCGGACTTTTGCAGTGTAAAAAGTATTCAAACCGACCAAAATACAGAGTTTGGTAGACAATGAAGCGCGCAGATGGTATAATATCATTTATGCGACCTAAATAGTATGGAAAATTTTAAGAAATACAGAATGGGAGAAAAGGAATGAATCAAAAATTGACAGGGAAACAATATGCGCTGGTTGCGTCGATGCTTTTCGGAATGTTTTTCGGGGCAGGCAACCTTATCTTTCCGATTATACTCGGTGCCAAAGCCGGTGCAAGCTTAATTCCGGCATTGATCGGAATGCTGATAACAGCGGTCGGAATGCCGCTTCTGGGAATCGTTGCACTTGGCGTATCGAAGAGCAGCGGTCTGATGGAAATGTCGAGCCGCGTCGCGAAAGGATACGGATATTTCTTTACATGTGCGCTCTATTTGACGATTGGGCCGTTCTTTGCAATACCAAGATGTGCGGCAACATCCTTTACAATGGGAATTGAACCGCTTCTTGACGGGAATGTGACGCTTGTACAGGCAATTTTTACGACGCTTTTCTTTGCGGCGGTATTGTTCTTTGCACTCAGACCGTCGAACATCATGAATTCAGTCGGTAAATATCTGAATCCGATTTTTCTCGTTTGCCTCGGAGTCTTGGTTATTGCGGCACTGATTTCACCGGAGCAGACGGTTTCAAGCGTACCCGCAAGTGGGGCTTATGCGGAGAATGCTTTTTCAACGGGCTTCCTGCAGGGTTATGACACCTTGGATGCACTCGCTTCTCTTGCGTTCGGCATTATCGTAATAAATGTTATTACGGGCATGGGCATTGAAGAACCGGGCGCGATTGCGAAAAACACGATTAAATCCGGCATTTTCAGTATGATTTTAATGACAGTGATTTATGCCTTGATTGCTATAGTGGGAGCGCAGAGCTACGGACTGTATGCGGATCAGCTTGCAGACCCTTCCTTTAACGGGGGAACGGCATTTGCGGTTATCGCAAGACACTATCTCGGAAGTGCGGGAATGATTGTACTGGCTCTGACGGTTACTTTCTGCTGCATGAAGACAGCAATCGGACTGGTTACATCGTGCGCGGACACTTTCTCAGAAATCTTTCCGCATTCGCTGTCCTATCGCAATTGGGCGATTGCATTTACGGCATTTTCGCTGCTCGTGTCCAACATCGGTCTTTCAAAGATTATTTCTTTCTCGGCACCGGTGCTGTACTTCTTGTATCCGCTTGCGATCGTGCTGATATTGCTCACGATTTTCGGAAAATATTTCGGACATTCGCGCATCGTTTATGCGTGCGGAATCGGATTCACGATGATTGCTGCTGTGCTTGACCTGCTGCGCGTGAGCGGTCTTGCACAAGGAGTCGTGGAATGCGCTTCCGGCTGGCTGCCGCTTTACACGATGGGTCTTGGCTGGCTGGTTCCGGGCGTTATAGGAACCGCGGTCGGACTCATTGCCATGAAGTTTACGAAGAAAAACGCATAAGAAAAAAATTACGCCTTTGGAAAGGCCTGCTGGGTGCAGGAAGTTCCAAAGGCGTTTTCTTATTTAATTTTACAGTGTGCCGGAAGCGTTCAAGACATTTTTAATCTTGTGCTGTACCATTGCCTGAATTGCGTCTCTGCCCGGTCCGAGGTATTTACGAGGGTCGAAGTCTGCCGGGTTTTCTGCGATGTATTTGCGGACTTCCGCAGTCATTGCCAGACGAAGGTCTGTGTCAATGTTGACCTTGCAGATGCCGTACTTGGTCGCTTCGCGGATCATTTCCTCAGGAACGCCCTGTGCGCCCGGAATGTCGCCGCCGTACTGGTTGCACTTGTCAACGAATTCCTTCAGAACCGAGGATGCGCCGTGCAGAACAAGCGGTGTGTCCGGAATCAATTTATGGATTGCCTTCAGTCTTTCAAAATCAAGATAAGGCTCGCCTTTGAATTTATATGCGCCGTGGCTGGTTCCGATTGCGATTGCAAGGGAGTCAACTCCGGTCTTCTCTACGAATTCTGCGGCTTCATCAGGGTCGGTGAAGGTTGCCGAACGCGCGTCAACCTTGATATTGTCCTCAACGCCTGCAAGCTTGCCAAGTTCCGCTTCAACCACAACGCCGTGTGCATGTGCGTATTCGACAACTTCTTTGGTGAGGCGAATGTTTTCTTCAAACGGATGCTTGGAACCGTCGATCATAACGGAAGTGAAACCATCGTCAACGCATTTCTTGCAGATGTCGAAGTCTTCGCCGTGGTCGAGGTGAAGCGCAATGTCAAGACCCGTATCGAGGATTGCAGCCTCAACGAGCTTCGTCAAATAAGCGGGTTTTGCGTATTTGCGCGCACCTGCGGATACCTGAAGAATCAGCGGTGACTGTTCGATTTTCGCTGCTTCGACGATACCTTGAATGATTTCCATATTATTTACATTAAAAGCGCCGATTGCATAGTCGGATTGCAATGCTTTGGCGAACATTTCTTTCGTGGTGACTAATGCCATTTCTTACCTCCTGCTGTTTGGAACTTAAACTACATATAGTATACAACATCGGCGTCCGAAAAGAAAGATGGCAATTTTGGTTTTCCACAATTATTCATCGGAAGCACCGCCGAGCCCCGACATAATCGGGCCGAGCATATCCATGATGCCCGAAAGGTCAGGAAGAGCCGAAGCGTTAATCAAAGATTCAGACTCGGAAGCCTTCGGCGGCTTCGGCAGTTTCTGCGGAGTTAAAGCCATCTGTCCCAGGTTATCGACCTTGCCCATGATTCCAACCATACGGTGAAAGTCCTTTGCAAGCGCTGCAGGATGCGGCGGTCGGGCAGGCGGCCGAACGAGGGCTGACGCAGAACCCGGAACAGGGCCGGCATTGCCGCCATCAAGTGCGGCGAAGACGAGCAGCAGAAGAAGCACGACGCCGATAGAATTTTGATTGTTCATTTATGTATTCCTCCCAAGAATGAAAGATGGTTCGCATAATTCTATAAAACATAATATGAAAGGACGCGCAATTTCGTGCGCCGCGCCGCATAGATTATTACATAAATCGGAAAAAGGGGGAAATTAAATGGATATCAATGAAAAAATGGCGGCAGAGATTGCCGCGCAGCTCGGGCTCGGAAGTAACGGGGGCGTGAACAAACAACTCCTCAGAGGACTCGAAAGTAAGTCGGATGAAGAACTGGCAAGGGACATTTTGCGAATGAAGGAGCAGCTTGCGGCGAGCAATATCAGTCCCGCACGCCAGAAAGCAATGCTCAAGAGCCTCATGCCGATGATGAATGCATCGCAGAGGGCAA
>CABQMM010000062.1 GCA_902465215.1 uncultured Bacillota bacterium | reverse complement strand
AATTATTTAGCAACTCTCGAATCAACCAACTGTCGTATTGTTCTGTTTCCATAGGAAACAGCGTTTGCTGGTTTGGCATATAACGGTATGTCAAATTTCTGATTTTAGCAAAAACTTTGTCCACAACATTGATAAATGGAATTCTAAAGATGGTATAGTCTCGATCCATGTCATCTGCACCATATAGACGCCACATAATGCTCGGAGCGGAATTAAATAGATAGTCATAGTCTGAGTTTCCGAGCAAGAGCATTCCTGCATTTGTAACTTTTCCGTTTATCATCAATTTAACTTTTGTGAGGAATTGCTCATCGCTCATTTTATCAACTTCTTCCGAAATATGAGGCTGATTCATTTTTTCTTTATATTTTTGTCTTGCTAATGCGATTGCATCGTTATCTAAAAACTGAATACTTGCATTCTCCAAAATCTGCTTTGACCAATCGCGTCTTTCTTGAGAACGAATTGCATCTATTTTATATTGTTTTAGCGGAACTAAACTTTCTCCTGCCCTTTCATAATAATTCGTTTTCCAGTCTGTAGGAATTCCTGTTGCTGCTGCCGGAATCTTAAACATCAAAACTCTGAGTTTCTTACCCCCAACATTCGGAAAAATCTCTATAATGTCATAAAATGTCATTCCGTTGGTCGTCTCTTTCGCAATCTCATATTTAAATTTTTCTAAAAGAGCACTGCTTCCCTGCTTAAATGTTGTACCTACTACACTCTTATCCTTATCACTAACGCCGAAAACGAGCCATCCATACTGCTGATTGCGTAAATTAGCTTCATTACTTATTGCAGAAAAATATCGACCAATTTTATCAGTATCATATTGATTCTTGGCTTCCTTAAACTCGACGATTTCATTTTCCCACATAGACATTAAAGTCTCAAGAATCTCATAATATTCTATTTTTTCACTCGTTTTGTCGTATTCAAAAAAATTCATATACCCTGTGCCTCTCTGAAATCTTACAATGTGTCATATTTATTATATATTTTTTTGAAGCTGAAATCTACCAAATTTTTTTTAATATAAGGAAACTGCAGGGGTCTTAGGGGCTTCCCCTAAATGCGCGTTTTTTCTCCGCAGGAGTAAAAATGCACTGCTTGCTAATTCATTGCAGCAGGGTTTCCCCGCCACTTGCCTTCCGAAAAGAAAAGCCCCTGCAGGCTATGCAGAAGCAAGTTTTCATCTTTATTAAATTGCAATTTACCTTACAGGCTCTCTCGTTTCTTTCGCCTTTATTCGGGTCGGAACCGCAAGAAGCTCCCTTGTCCTCTTGGCAATCTGCTTTTCGATTGCGGTCAGTCGTTCTTCCGGCAGGTTAATGGACGGATGGCGTGTGAATGTAAAGCCGATCAGTTTGCGAAGCTGCGCTTTCTGTTTGGTGCCCATTACTTCCCTGCAGACTTCCTCATAGGAAATCCGGTACGGATTGGAGCGGGTCTTTGCGTATGCGTCCAGTTCCTTAAAATCTTCCGGCATTGCATAGTTAAACAGTGACAATCCATTATCAAATATCGGTGCAGGCGCAAGAATTTTTCCGGTATGGTTATCCCGAAGCACTCCGAAGTTTCCAAAGTGCCTGTCCTCGTTATAAACGACTGCATCGAAAATCAGCATACTGCACATCTCTTCGTAGAAATGCTCGCCAAGGCTTTGATAATAGTCCAGACATTTTTTCAGAGTCGGTTTCTTCAAGATTCTTCCGATGGGAATAAACGAGGTATCTTTGTCAGTAAAGAGCCTGCACTTGGACGCCAAAATGCCTTTCCAGTTTTCCAAATCATAGGAAACACAAGGAAGCCCCATAGCTTTTGCAATTTGGCACGCATAATATTCACTGTATGGTTCATTTCCGGTATTTGCACCGCCTTCTGTGCCGCCTTTATACAGATAAATCCCGTCGCCCTCGATAAAGCGCCATGCTTTTCGTAGCATACCGTTTGTAGTCAGCTCCGGTGATGTGGAGAAGGCTTCCCTGCTTCCGCATGCACCCGTATAGGCAACCAGCGCAAGTGCTTCGGAAAAACGATTTTCATAGAGATTGTACGCATCGAATTTTCCCTCAAAACCTTCCGGCACGACCCAGTAGCTGTCACCAAGCGACAGCCCCATGCAGACATCAATAATTCCTTTCGTGTCATTAACGCTAAGTCCAAGGGTCTTTAGGATTTCATCGACAAACTGCCTGTTTTTTGGAATCACTCGTTTTTCCAGCCAGCTCACAATGCCTTCTTCCGTAAGCTCTAAATCCAGCGGAAAGAGAGGCTTTCTTTTTTCATCCACGGAAAGAATCTCTGCCGTCAGGCCCTCTAAGCCCTTTACCGCAAGCGAAAAGGTAATGAGATCTTCATCATAGATACGAAGAGTGTACCTGTTATCCATCGCAATTCTCCTTTCTTTCCTATCATTATACATGATTATTTATATACTGTCATCTTTTCCTTTTCACTTTTTTCGCACCTTTAGCGCTCCGGCTCTTTGTGTTTCGGGCTTTGCTTTTTCTGCTTTCGTTTCCTCTTCTCTTCATCCGGATTCAAAAGGTCATTTGCTCGAAAACTGTAATAATTCTCCTTGTTCTCTCCGACGATAATGTGATCCACCACACGAATTCCTAATAGCTTGCCCGCTGCTTCCATCCGTTTTGTTGTCTTCCTGTCTTCTTCCGATGGTGTCAAATCGCCACTTGGATGGTTGTGCATGAAAATGACCCCAGCGGCATTTGATAAGATGCTGGCTTTGAAAACCTCGCGTGGATGAACTGGGGTTGAGGTCAGTTCGCCCATGCTGATGATACTCATGCTTAGGGGCTTTCCCTTTGCGTTTAGATGCAAAGTGCAAAACATTTCTCTGTCGCAGGTTCGCAGTTCCTTTTGCATGAGAAAAATGGCATCATTCGCAGTTTGAATCAATTCGTTCCCAAAGAGAGGCGTATCATCAATCAGCTTTACCCGTACCACATTCAGATTCCTTTCGTCCATCCCAAACCTCCTTTCCTTCTTCTGCATTGCCATCTTCAATAATCAAAATTTCATTTTTCTTCAGCCCGTTTTTTAGATAGGCTTCAAATTCTTTGCGGTTCATGTATAGAATTTTTTCCTGCTCCATTTTGACTCCTTTCCTCTATTTCTTTCAGCTTCATCATCAGATAATCGTTGACATCTTTGCCAGACGGCGGTGGCGCATTGATGACTTGATAGTCGTTTTTAAGTAACTCGATTATTGCCTGCGTAAAGGTTCTTCCCGCCCGGTCGTTATCAAGGTGCAGTTTGATAACTTGGATATTTGTTTTTTTGCGTAAAATTCGCATAAGAGATGGCGGCAGACCTTCTTCAATGGAAAAGGAACAGCCGCCAAGGGATACATAGCTCTCCGCTTTCCAGTCCGTTCCTCGCATTTTTTGCAGGGTTACATAAGATAACAAATCGATTGCGCTTTCAAAGACATGGACGGTAGCCGACTTGCCTTCCGAAAAGGAAAACGCGTAGGCTTTCCTGCTCCCTGCCGCCTCGCCTGCAAAGCGTTTTGTTCCGGTACTCCGGAGAGCCGCATAAGCAGGCTCTCCGTTTTCACTTAATCCAACAAAGACTGCGTTATGATGTGGATAAGATTCATAAATCAGTCCTTTAGAAACAAAATAGTCTAAAATGTCCCTGTCAATGCCGCGCTGCATTAGATAGTCTATGACACGCGTACTCTCCTTTGCTTTTTTTGGCAGACAAAACGGAATCTTCGCTTTCATGCTTTGTGATGGTTTCGGCGCGGTCTCTGCAAGCGGAATCCGTTCAAGCTCCAAGATATGCAGTGCTGCTTTGCGAAACTCCCAGCCTTCCACTGTAACCAGATAGTCAAGCGCACTTCTGCCGCCGATGCTGCGCGACCACCAGTACCACTTACCATGATCGATTTTTAGACTATCATGTGTTTTCGTTTGATAGCGATTCGGCCCGATCGGGACAATTTCCCAAGGCTGCTGCAGCTGCAAATAGGTTAGCAGATCAAGCTGTCTTGCCTTTTGAATCATTTCATCTGCAAGCTTCGCCATTTTTCCTTTCCATCCTTTCCTGTTTCTGATGCTTGATTTCACGGTCTGCTGTTTTTTGGAGTGAGTTTGATAGCACCTCCATATAATCTGTTTCTTCCTTTAACCAGTACTGATAACAAGTTTCCAGCGGTTTCGGCAGTTTCAAAAGTGCCTTTGCCTGTTTGTCATCAAGCCCGTCTTCCTCAATCGCAAACAGAATATCTCGTTTAGCTAAATCTTCAAATGCGTGCTCAAGTGCCAGATTCGCAGGCAGCTTTTCAAGTTTTCCCCGAAATTCTTGATATTCTCTACCCATTTTCCTTAGAAGTTTTTCCGCTGTTTTACCGTTCATACTCGCGCTCCCTCCTCTTTGGCTTTTCGACTGCAAAGTCCTCATGCATCATCCGGATTTCTCTCGTTTTGCTGTCATAGCAGTAGACATTATTCGATAAAAACTCCTCTTGCGAGACTGCTTCTTTATTCACCAGTCTCACCATTTCTCTGATTTCTGAAAGCGTTATATTAGGCGTCTTTGGCACAATAATGATCTCATGCACGGAGGATGGAATAATATAGAATGGTGCCTTCATTTTTTCTGTGATTTTTTCCATGACACCGGGATAAAGCATCGTAGCTGCACCGAGTGTTTTGTTCTTGTTAGTAAGAACATACAAATCGCCATTCATTTCTCCTGTTTCATCTAAATAATTGTGGGATTCCCTGTTAAAAAAAAGTTCCCCCATATCCGATAATTGGGCAGGCAATAAACAAGGCATATTTTCCAATGCCGCTTTTTCTAATTCTTGCGTATCGACACCCCATTCCCTGCACATCTCTTTTGTCACCTTTGCGTGCATTTCAGAACTTATTTGGATGTAGAAAACCTTTGCCAAATCCTCAAGGGGCAGGTAAGCTGCATCCTCTAAGAATTTTTCACTGGCATTTCGATTTACCAAGGCAAAAGTAATTTTGTTCTTCATGATTTCAAAATTTTGCGGATGCATATCCACAATTTTCTGAAAGAGTTCTGCTCCTTGTTTCTCGTATATTTGAAAATCATCCGCCATCTTTTTCAAAACATTTCCTGTAAATTCCCCCTGCATGATGCATTCATAATATGAATCCAGCGGAAGCATCGGTGCTTTGTCTGTAACCCCCTGAATGCTTACTTTCATAGTCGCTGCCCCATTACGCATGTGCTTTTCATAAAAGAAAACTTTGCCGTTTTGATAGCTCTCCGGGAAGTAGGAAATCCACTCTTTTTTCAGCATCTCCTCAAATTGTGATAAGGTAATCATAGCCTGCTTCCTCCTTCTGTTCGTTTTGTTTTTCTTTCTGTGTCAGCAGTCTGTCATAGGCTGCCATGCGCTTTTCTGCCTTTTCCGGCTTCGTTTTTACTGTTTTTTCAATGCTTAGATTCATGATTTTTGTCCTCCTTTTAGAAAACGGAAGCCTTTCGACTTCCGTTTTCGTAAAATGAAATATCTGTTAACTAACTTTTACTCCTGCTTTTCCTCTGCAGACTCCTCTTGCTTTTTTCTGAGTGTTGCCATAGATAGCAGCATACCCAAAAGGGCAAGCCCTATTAGTGCAAGCCATCTGCACAGGTCTGTTTTGTCTCCGGTTTTCGGAACTTCCGTCGGTTTGTCCGGCTTTTCCGGTTTATTCGGTTTATTCGGCTTCTCTGGTTTTTCCTTGATGGTTACGGTCTGGCCCTCGTCGCTTAGGTCGGTATGTTTTGCAATCAGTGTCCCTTCCAAGTACAAGCGTTCAAAGACAACGAGATCCTTTCCAGCGAGGCTCGCCGCATCAAAAGAAAAGGTAAGCGTTATCGTACCGCATTCTTTCTGCGGAATGAATGTGCATTCTGCTTGGACGGGCTTTCCGTTTATGCGAAGCGGCTTTTTACTTCCTTTATCCATCAAAATGCCTTTCATTACATAAGACTTTCCGGCCTCAAGATTTTCATAGCTTACGGTATCCACGATGGTTACTTTCGTATCTTCTTTTGAAATTTCGCTGGTATGCGTGCCGCTTTTTTCATCGGCCGCACTTGTTTTAATGGCCGGGAAATGAATCGTCTGTCCTTCGTCGCTTAGATCTTCATGCTGTGCCGTCTTTTCCTCGTGCGTCTTGCCATTCGTATCGGCAGTCACTTGATAGAGCGTTTCAAAGACAACAACATCTTTTCCTGCAAAACTCGTCGCATCAAAGGTAAAGGAAATTTCTTGCGTACCATTTGAGGCAGCCGGCGTAAAGCTTGCTTCTGCTGTTACCTCTTTTCCGTTTATTACGACTGGCGTTCCACTTTCCTTATCCATCAAAATTCCGCGAAGCTTATACAGTTGCCCTACGGTCAGATTTTCGTAGGTAACAGTATCCACGATGGTCACATCTTTACCTGCAAATGCGATATGCTCCTTTGTTTTACTGTCCTTTGCTGTCGTGTAAATTTTCGGCGCAGGTTTTCCCGGATAATGCGGCGGATTTTCCGGCGGCATTAAGTCATTTGGAATTTCTCCGGCATTTAAGTCATCGAGCGTATTGATTTTAATCTGCAGACAGTTTGCTGCATGATCCTGACGCGCAAGTGTGACGGATCTCGCAAAGCGAAGCTCGCTGCTGCGGTCGATTCCGTCTTTTGCTGCCTTTGGCATTGTTACTTTAGACAGTTTTCCCGTGGATGTTCCTGCAATCGTCATCACGGCCTCTCCGTCTGCATTGACTTGAACGCTTACCTGCTCGCCGGATGTGCTTGTAAAGTGAATCTGCTCTCCTGCGGTAAGCGGAATGCGGCTCGTTTCAGCAGAAATGCTTTCTTCGGTTTCCTGCGTGCCTTTCTTTCGGTAAAGCACTTTCGGAAGAACGGAATGCCCGTCAGCGTCGGTCATGGAAACTTCCGCTTCATGCGTATAGGCTTGTTTTCCGGAAGAATCCAAAATGCCAACGGTTTTCGTCGTGCCGTCTGCCTGCAGTTCTTCTTTGGTCTGCGGTGTATGTTTTACAAAGGCTGTTACGACATTTGGCAAGGCTCCTGCTGTGCTAAGGGTAAGCACCGTATTCTTTTCCGTCAGGCTTTCTCCTGCTTCTGCTTCAAAACTTTCGGTATACTTTGCATAGTAT
>CABQMM010000061.1 GCA_902465215.1 uncultured Bacillota bacterium | reverse complement strand
TATACAATAATCTTAGCAATCGATTGTCCGAAGGGCAAGATTCCGAAAGAACTGGAAACTTTCTTTACCTATGTGGAGCGCGAGGAAATCGACGAAAATGATGATTTCGTCAAGCGCATCCACGAAAAGGTCGAGGAAGTCAACCGCGATACGGAGGTGACTGAGATTATGACGA
Source organism: uncultured Bacillota bacterium (assembly GCA_902465215.1). GTDB lineage: Bacteria > Bacillota > Clostridia > Peptostreptococcales > Anaerovoracaceae > CAG-238. The sequence continues at coordinate 7,013 of CABQMM010000061.1, read as the reverse complement.
TAGAAGAAGAAATGAAAATTCGCTGGCACTATGGATATGATGAAGGCGAAGCCATTGGACTGGAAAAAGGCCGCAGTGAAGGCGAAGCCATTGGCGCTGCACAGGAAAAACGCGAAATTGCGAAGAACATGATAAAAGAAGGCATCGCGAAAGAAGTCATTGAAAAGATAACCGGGCTTTCTGCTGAAGAGGTGGAAGCGCTGTAGAGCCTGCCGCTTATTTAAAAATACACTGATGACAAGGAGCGCCTAAGGTTAGAACTCTGACCAAGGGGGCTCTTTTTATGTGTTCTTTTATATTGGCGCCAAGTATATCATTTAGGGCTTCTTCAAAACCTTTTTCAAATTTTTTAATTTTTTTCAAAAACCATGTAACCTTTCCCTCTCCTTAATGGAGTTAATAGTGAGAGGTTCAATGAGGCCCTTTGCGGTGACAGGAGGGAGACCTTGCGAAAAACATTGTTTTTCACAGAAAAAACACTTGCAAAGCCCGTAACCTTTTGGTAAACTATAACGGAATTATTTCATATTGTAGTATGTTGTGGGACTATGTCCATTTTCACAAAGCCTTACAATATGAGCAAAAAAATTAAAAGGGAGGAATTCTAAGAATGAAAAAAGTATTAACAGTGCTTTTGGCAATCGCTGTTGTATTCACTTTCAGCTTCGGAAGCGCATTTGCTGCTACCACTTATAACGCTGATGATTACAACAAGGTATACCAGGCTGAAAAAGAATTTCAGTTAGGCGTTTTAAAGAACGTACTTACACAGGTTGTCGGAGCTGCTAAATTCAACGATGAAGGATTCACAATTGAAAGCTCTGGTGCGCTTGTAGCGCCTGCAGACGAAACAATTAGTGGCTACATGAAGGAAGCAATCGAGGAAGTTGGACAGTTAGTTATCGATGATGCTGAAAAAGCAATGGATGACGCAATCAACGCTAAAATGAACACTAAGGATCTGTTCCCGACTGAAGTTGCTGCTGACAAGGCACTCGTATCTGACGTAGCAGACAGCTATTCCACAAAAGCTGCTATGCTTCAGAAGATTCTTGAAAAAGTAGTTGAAGACTCTACAGAGTTAGAACTTGACAAGGCTCAGGCTCCTTTAACTAAGAAAGCTGTTGAAGCTAAATTAGATAAAGCTAAAGCTGCAGTTGATGATGGAAAGTACAATTCAACTGACAAGGACTACAAGGACGCTGACAACAACGACATCACAGCTGCTGATAAGGTTCTTGAATTAATCGACGATGCGAAAGATGCACTTAAAACTGCTGCTGACGATAAGGATATGACTTACGCAGCAAAGAGAGCAGCTTATGAAACTGCATACAGCACATTCAAGATTGCATTTGATGGTATCGATACTCTTGCAGACGAAGACTTCAACAATATCGATAAGGACACAGTAAACGCGAAGAAAGCTGATGAATATGCTACACACGGTTATGGTCAGTTACCTGTTATCAAGAACATGAAGGCCAATGATACTGTGGACTGGAGTGGTGTATGCAAAGGCGCTCTTAAGGATTTTTGGGAAGGAACAACTAAGACTTCCAAGGATGGTAAATTCTTTGATGTTGCTATCGTAAACTACGAAAAGGTTACAAGAACAGAAGCTGTTGCAGTTTACAATGCAATGAAGGCTGCCATTACTAATTCCAAGACAGCTGTTCTTGCTTGGGCAAACGACAAGAAAGCAAATGACATCTACGCTCTTTACGATAAAACTGTTGCAGATGCTACTGAAGACAATGAATTCGGTACAGACGCTAGATTCTTTGAAACTTTAAGAAACGCGATGGATGCTGCTGACAAGTATGCTGACGTTGTAAAAGAAGGTAACAAGCTGAAAGCTCGTTATGACTGGGGCGTAAAGCAGTACAACGATGCAAAAGTTGACGCTGCTGTTAAGAACGCAGAAGGCTTCGTATACGGAGACTTAAAGGATGGCTTCTATGACAAGGCAATCGACTATATTGTCGAATCTGCTAATGACATTGAAAGCAACGATAAGGGATTAGCAAACCTTGAAGAAGATGGTGCTAAGTATGCTGCTGACAAGTTCAGAGATGCTCTTGATGATGCAGCAGAAAAAATGTACAAAAATGGATTCGCTAAAGGCGAAAAGGCTAAGAAGGTTTCCTACGGTGCAGACAAGACTGCTGATGAAGATCTTGTTTACTTATTAGGCACATACTACACAGGAGTTGGCAACAGCTACATTTCTGACCAGACAAAAGACTGGGAAGACATTGCAGATGACACTCTTGATGCTTTACAGGAATGCCAGTCCTATGATGAAATCACAGCAGTTATGAAGAAAGCTGCAGATGACTTCAGCAAACTTATGAAGGACGATGACGCTGACGATGTTGAAAAGGCTATGAAGGCTTACGAAAAAGCTCTTGAAGGCTATATCGCTCAGAAAAAAGGTCTGTTAGACGATGAAAAAGATTATACGAAAGCATACGCTGATCTTAAGGCTAAAGGCATGGATCTTATTACAGACGCAACTACAGTTGACGGTGTAAAGGCTGCTTATGCTGAAGCTCAGGCTTTAGTTGACAATGCTAAGACTAACGACGAACTGAAAGACATGAAGAAGGCTGTTGAAAAGAAGATCAATGCTCTTCCGGCTTACGACAAGCTGACTTCTGCTGACAGAGATGCTGTTAAAGAAGCATACAAGGCATACTGCGAATATTTGGATCTTGCTGGTTCTGACGAACAAGCTGTATCAAGCGTTAAGACCTCTTTAGTAGAGAAGTACAACAGAGTAAACGCATTATTAAAGGATGAAATCGCAAAAGAAGCTGAAGACTTACTTGATAAGATGGAAGACTTAGATACAACTGCAGATGCTGATTTACCGAAGTACATGGCACTGAAGGAAGAAGCAAAGGCATTAATTGCTAAGGGAACTGCTTTAACAGATGATATCGATGATGTTAATGATGAAGAGCACATCAAATTAGATGAAATTGCATTTGGTGATGACTATACAGCAGTTAAAGAAGCTACAAACCTCGATGCAACTTACAAGGGAACAGCTGGAGACACAACTCCGACTAGATTCTATGACGCAGAAATCTTGAATGCTAAGACTTTATTAATCGCAGCAAGCAAGCCAGGTGCAACTCCGGAACAGCTGAAGGCTGCAGTTGATGCATTCAACGCTTTAACTGACAGACAGCAGATGGATTTAGACGGCGGCACAGGCTACTATCTTGAACTCGTTAAGGTTGCATCTGACAAGATCGGCAACACTGTTAAGGAATTAAAGATCACTGCTAAGTCAACTGCTAAGAAGGGCTCCATCACAGTTACATGGACTGTAAAGGGTTCTGCAGATATCGACGGATTTGAAATCTGGAAGTCAACTAAGCACTCCAAGGGCTACAAGAAAGCATTCACAACTAAGAAGCAGACTTACAAGAACACTAAGGGTCTGAAGAAGGGTACTAGATACTACTACAAAGTTAGAGCTTATAAGATGGTTGAAGGTAAGAAGATCACTTCTGACTGGTCCAACAAGGCTCGCAGAATTGCTAAATAATTTTGAGAATTTTTAGTACAATTTCTTAAGAGTGTAATAAAACTCAATAAAAACTGATCAATTTTGAGTACCGAAGGCTCGTCCTTCGGTACTCTTAAGCATTTTTTGGGGAGAGGAGAGACTGAATATGGGTCGCAAGTTTTTTAAAAGTGTCACAGCGTGGGCTTTAATCGCTGCGGTAACGACAGCGTTCACACTGATGCCCGTAGGCACTGCCAGCGCATATGCAGCCGAGAAGATAGGAGACGGAGTAAGCCCGACTTGTGACGAAGCATATTATGCTACAATGGACTATTACGGCAACCTTACGGAAGGCAGCGTCGTGAAAAGTTATGCCATGAACGGTGTGAATAAGCTCACCGATTACGGTACATATGATGAAATAAATAATCTGACAGATGGTACAGTACCAAAGACCGAAAACGGAAAGACGGTTTTCGATTTTGGGGACAGCGTACCGAATCATTTTTACTTTGAAGGAAAGACCACAAAGCCGTTTGAAAAGCTTCCTTGGACAATTTCCATGAGCTATAAGCTAAACGGTGTGCCGACCAAGGCGGAGGACCTTGCCGGCAAAGTAGGCGTGGTGGATATAGATTTAGATTTCGTGCCAAACGATAAGGCAGGAAAGTATGCGAAGAACAATTATACGCTTGAGGCGATGGCAATCTTCAATCAGGACGATATTCTGTCGCTGGAAGCTGAGGGCGCGCAGGTGCAGCTGATAGGTAACCTGAGAGTTGTGCTCTTCGTATGTCTTCCGGGAGAGGAGAATCACTTCACAATCCGTGTTGGTTCTGAGGACTTTTCTTTCGGCGGGATGACCTATTTGATGGTTCCGGCAACTTTGTCGCAGCTTGATATGCTCAGCGGACTGGCGGATGATAAGGACAGCATCGAAAACGACTATCAGAAACTGAATAACAGTTTGGATATTTTGCTGAATTCGGTCGGTAACATGGGCGGAAGTCTCAGAGAAGCGGCAGACGGCTTGGATCAACTGAACAATGCGCGTAAGACGATTTCGGACGGCAAGGGAACGGTTGAGGATGACATTGATGTTTCACTCGGCGACTTGACGAAGCTTGCAGACCAGCTTGAGCCGGCGAAGGAGCATATTTCGACTCTGCGCAAAGCTTTTGATGAAATCACGGATAGCGTAAATACACTTCACGATAAGGCGTATAAGTTGAAGAGCTATATTGGCAACATATCGGAAGAACTGGACAACATTTCGTATGACCTCGAAAAATTCAGAAGAAATGACACTACTCAGCTTCAGAAGGACACCGCAAATCTTTCAAGTGATTTGCTGAGCATGAGAAAGACGCTGTCTGCGATGAGCAGTTCTTTCAGTGACCTGGAAAAGCAACTCGGTTCTGAAGATATTGGCGGCGATACGGAAATCACGATTAAGGGCTTGACGGTTTCGGAGATTAAGTCTTATACGGAAACAGCAACAACTTTATACGATGCGTATATCAAGACATGTGCGGCTACAGGACAGACGCCGTCAACCGAGGGCTATGTTGCCTTTATGACGGAAAAATTGACTCCGAAGATAAAAAAGGAACTGATAGACAGCGGTGTTGCGGAGGATGTGGCTGCACAGAAAGCACCTGCAATGGCACTTGAGCAAGCGAAAACACTTGCATACCTATATCAGCAGTCAAAGAGTGACGAATTTCAGGCGCAGCTCGAGCAGGCTGAGGCAGTAAACTCTTTGCTGAAGAGTACGAATATGACGGTTTCACAGCTGAAAAAGTCCATGGAAGATTTCAGCCCGATGACGAAGGCAATGCTCGGAGACCTCAGCAATGTCTGCACTGATTTAAGCAGCTTATCGCTCAGCTTGAATTCTTTGCTCTATAAATCAGAGGCAACGCTTTCTTCCGCAAGCAATCTTATGCTGGAAACAAGCAGACTTTTAGAAAAAACAAAAGAAATCATGGACGATTTGGATGACTTAAACAAGACAGTCAACAAATATATCCCTGAGGCAAAAGATACTTTGGCAGAGTGTGAAGAAATTGCAGACACTGCGCAGACTTCCTTGAAAAACCTCAACAAATTCCTGAAGGATTTGAAGTCGCTTTTGAAATCAGCGGACGATGACCTTGATCAGGGTACGAAGAAGGCTTTGAAGGGCCTGGCGCAGACGCTTCGTAAGACCGCAAAGAGCACCGACACGACCGGGGATGTGAAGGCGGCGAAGAATGACATCAGCAGCATTGTTGAGCGGCTTTGGAACGACCATACGGGTGATGTGGATAACCTTTTGAACATGGACGCATCGGCGAAACCGGTATCGCTGACTTCGACGAAAAACGAACACCCGCAGTCAGTTCAGGTTTTGATTCGCTCGCAGGAAATCCAAGTAGATAAAGAAGCAGAGGCTGCAGCGGCTGCGGCTGCTGCGGATAACAGCACTTTCTTCGGGCGCATTGCGCAGATGTTTAAGGACTTTTGGGCATTTATAACAGGCATTTTTAGTTAGGAAGCGGGGTGATTATTTTGGTAGAAAAAATTGCGCGCAGACTGACCAGAAAGCCGAAACTGGTTGCCTTCATCGGGGTGATTTTGCTGATTCCGGCACTGCTTGGCATAATCGGAACGCGCATCAACTACGACATTCTGACCTATCTGCCGCAGGACTCGGAGGCGGCGCAGGGCGAAAAGCTTTTAGAGGAGCCGTTCAAAATGGCGGCGACCAGCATGCTGATTGTTGATGGGATGCCGTCAGGCTATTCCAACGATTTAATAAACCGGATTCAGGAGGTCGATGGCGTCAGCAACGCTGTCTGGCTGTCCAACATGGTAGGTATCCAGATTCCGACAAGCTTCATTCCGGCGGAATTTCGGGATGTGTTCTTCTCGGGCGATGCGACCATGATGATTATACAATACGACAGACCCGGAGCTTCGGATGAGACGATGAGCGCGATTACGGAAATTCGCAAAATCTGCAACGAAAAGTGCTTCCTCGCAGGCTTCTCCGTGGTTATCAAAGATACAAGGGATTTAGTGGACAAAGAACTTCCGATGTTCGTTTTGCTGGCGGTAATCCTGTCGCTGATTGCGCTGGGACTGGCGTTTGAATCATGGGTGCTTCCGGCGATTTTGATGGTAAACATCGGTTTTGCAATCCTATATAATTTCGGAACAAATATCATTTTCGGTGAAATTTCCTACATAACCAAGGCGATTGCGGCGGTGCTGCAGCTGGGGGTTACGATGGACTACTCGATTTTCCTGTATAAGCGGTACGAGGAGGAAAAGCCGAATTACGAGGATGAGCGTGACGCGATGGCGCGTGCGGTTGAGGCGGCGTTTGCGTCGCTTTCCAGCAGCAGTTTAACGACGGTTGCGGGCTTCCTGGCACTTTGCTTCATGCGGCTGACGCTCGGCCGGGATATCGGACTGGTTATGGCAAAGGGCGTTATCATTGGCG
>CABQMM010000060.1 GCA_902465215.1 uncultured Bacillota bacterium | reverse complement strand
AGAAGATGGGTGAGTATATTGAACTCGGATATATTGCGGCCATTATCATCGGCGTAAGCACATGGGTTGTGCATATAACCGCAAGAAGAAAGCAATTGCCGACGAACAGCAGGATGACAAAGCAGAACAGCACGACGGTTTTCTTAGGTCTGGTGCTTTTCTTTAACATTTGTGATTTTATGACTGTATTTATGGCAAACATCATAAAAGAAGAGGGACTGCAGTGGATCTACGTCTTTGAAAATGTTCTTGAAGTTGCCCTGATTTATGCCATCATTGAGATGGAAAGGGAAATGGCGAGAGCTTCGAAATCACGCTGGATGGATGTGGCATTTGCAGTTGTGGGAACCTGCATTCTTTTTGGAGACAGTATGCATTCTTTCGGTACAATCTATCAAAGCGAAGCAAGCTATCTTGGAATGATGATTTTGCTGAACGCCATTCCGATTTTGTTCCTGCTTGGATTCGGATTTGAGTATTGGAAAGTTTTTTATCAGGCTGAAACGAGGAAGAATTCTACAGCCATGTTCTTATATAATATAGTCTGTGTCCTGATGTGCTGCACTGCAACCGCAACGATTGCAGATGCCAGAACCTCGTATGATTTCTTTATTGACGACGACCTGTTTTACATAGTCTTTTGGCTGATTTTCAATACGACGAATTTTATCTATACCTGGCAGGCCTGTCTGCCATCCGCACCGGAAAGCGCAGAAACGAAAATTTCAGAAGAAGAAAGACTTGACGGAATTTTTGAGCTGTATGCACTTAGCGAAAGAGAGCGCGAGATTGCGCAGCATTTAAACTGTGGGCGGAATAATAAAGAAATTGCGGCAATTATGTATCTTTCGCCGAATACGGTCAAGGTTCACGCTTCAAATCTTTACAGAAAACTCGGCGTTACGAATCGCGTGCAGGCAGTTCGGGTGCTGAACGGAGAAGCACCGGCAGAAGAAAATGAAATTGTACAAGATAATGAAAAAACGGCAGAAAAATAATCTGCCGCTTTTTAGGTAGTATGACGGGCGTGAGACCTGCTTTTATTTTTCCTTTATGTCCTTTTCGAGTATGTCCGGACGAACACCGACGCCAATATCATTATCAAGAACTGCAGCGAAGCCAATCGCTCCGGTCCCGTATTTTTTTCTGACCTCGTCCATCATATGTCCGAGTTTCTCCCCACGCTCACGGTCTGCACCGTTTGATGAGAAAAGGCTGAGCTGTTCGTCCATGAGTTCATCAACAAGATTGATGCCCGTAATTGTAATCAGTCGTATTGGTTCGCCAATTTTCCAAGAAGCGCGAATGATTTCAAGAGCCGCATGTGCAATCTCCGAGCTTTGACTGGTTGGAGAAAAAAGCTGTTTTTGGCGTGAAATGACCTTGAAATGAGGATCTTTAATATCGACTTTAATACCGGAGGCTTTCATTCCATACTTCCTGAGCCTGCCGCCGACCGTATCCGACAGCGCGACGACGGCGGTGTAAAGATCGTCTTCTGTGAGCAGATTTCTGCGGAATGTGCTTCCGTTGCCGACGGATTTTATTTTTTCACGCTCGTTAAAGAGCATGACGGGCGAATCATCCAGCCCGTTTGCGTGCTGCCAAAGTGTTTCTCCGGTTTTGCCTAAAAGCGCGGAAAGTGTAGCGGGATTGCTGCACGCGATGTCTCCAATGGTTTTAATTCCGAGTCTGCGGAGCTTTTCGGCGGAGGACTTCCCTACGAAAAACATTTCCCGCGCATCTAAACACCATAGTAACTCCTTGAAGTTTTCCCGGGTGATTTCCGTCGTTGCATCCGGTTTCCTGTATTCAGAGCCCATCTTCGCAAAGACTTTATTAAAAGAAACACCGGCTGAAAGCGTCAGTCCAAGTTCCCGTTTTACCGTCTGACGGATGCTGTCTGCCATTTGTTTTCCGGTTCCGAAGAGACTCTGGCTGGCGGTTACATCCAGCCAGGATTCGTCAATGCTGAAGGGCTCTACCATATCGGTGAATCGCTGATAAATTTTATTCAACTCAAGCGAAAACTGCTTGTATTTGCTCATATGAGGCGGAAGAAAAATCAAATCCGGACATTTTTTTCGCGCCTGCCAGATGGTTTCCGCGGTTTTGATGCCATATTTTTTCGCCGGCTCGTTTTTTGCCAGAATAATGCCGTGACGGCTGTCCGGATCGCCGCATACCGCAACGGGTTTATCCTTTAAATCAGGGTGCTCCAGCAGCTCAACCGAAGCAAAAAAACTGTTCATGTCGCAGTGCAGAATCACTCTGTCCATATCGATTCTCCTTTCGCATAATATAGAAACATTATAGCATAGTTCTTGTGGTTTTTGTGAAGAAAAGTCGGCTTTCTTGACTTGAAGGCGTTTTCAAAGTATAATATTATGCGTGGTAAATCTTCCTTATCACGGAAAGGGAGAGAAATCTACCTGCAAGGAGGACGAAATTTTGAGAATTTTGACAATGCTTACAGGCATCCTTTACATGGGTGGGGAATATATTTGATTGCCAACGGCGGAATTACTTTTATGTCGGTGGCGTTTATTATCGGCGTTTTGTTTGTTTTCGGCGGCATCGTGGAATGCCTTTCCTATAACAGCTATCGTGGTGACGAGGATGACAGAACATGGATTTTGATTGACGGCATGACGACCTTCCTTTTGGGAGGACTGATTTTGCTGAACAAGCTGTCGGCGGACGCGGTTGTGCCGATGGTTCTGGGGCTTTGGGTTATTACGACCGGGGTGCGAAACTTTGTTACAGCATGGGAAAGCATGGAAAAGCGTGACAGAAGCTTTTATGACCATCTTTCAATCGGACTTTTGAACCTGATTGCGGGTATCTATGTGTTCTTCGACGCGGATATCTTCAACCTGGCAACGATTACAATGGTCGGCCTGTGCGTTGTGGTACAGGGCATCAACATCTTCCATGTCGGTGCGATGATTATTATTCTGAAGCCGGACTTCCTCAAGACGAAGCAGGAAATGCTCGAAGAAGCGGCGGCAAAAGCGGAAGAAGCGCACGAAGCTGCCAGAGAGGCAATCAAGGTCGCAAAAGAGGCGAAGGCGGAGGTTAAGGTTATCGAAGAGACGCCGGAGGAACTTCTGGATGCGACGATGGCTCCGAAACCGGGAACAGAGGAAACGGAAGATGAAAAACAACAGTAACTGCGGAAAGCGTAAAGCTTCCGATACTGCACTTACTGCATATGACGCTGCGATTATAGGCGCGGGCGCGTCGGGACTTGCAGCAGCGATTACCTTAAAACGCGAAAATCCGAAAGCTTCGGTTGTTCTGATTGAAAAAAAAGAAGTACCGGGGAAAAAGCTGGGCATTACAGGAAACGGCAGATGCAATCTTTCCAATGCGGCGTGTGAAAATAACGCGAAAGTGCTCGCATTTTTCGGAGAATGCGGGATTTTGGTCAGAGAAGACGAAGAAGGCAGGCTGTATCCTTACAGTGAGGATGCGAAGGAGGTTGTAGGCCTTTTGACGACGCTGGCAGAAATCGCAGACGTTGAAATATTCGTAAATCATGAGATTAAGAGAGTGGAAGCAGAGCCTGAGGGCGGCTTCCTTCTTTTCGTTGATGGAATGAAAGCAATGAAAGCGAAAAAGGTTCTGATTGCAACAGGCGGAAAGTCCTATCCGCAGACGGGAACCACCGGAGACGGCTTTGTGATTGCGAGGAATTTCGGACATCGGGTAAAGACACTTGCGCCGGGACTGACCGTAATCTGTACGGTGCCGGAGAAAGCGTTTGCAGAAAAGGACAGCACGGCTGCGGAAATGAAATTTTTAAAAGGTGTCAGGGCGAAAGGATGCGTGCGTCTGTTTGCTTTGGAAGCGGACGGAGAGCAGGGAGAGCCTTCGCAGGAACGGGAAATTTTCTGCGAATCGGGTGAAATCCAGTTTCGCGAGGACAGCGTATCGGGCATTTGCATCATGAATATGTCAAACGTCATAAAGCCTCAAGGAAACCCTGCAGCGGCAGAGTCCTTTGGGGCATATACGATTCGGATTGATCTCGCGCCGGATTTTTCGACAGAGCAGATTGAGGAGCATATGCGCATGATGGCACTGCGCCGGGATTTAACTGCCGGTGATTTATTAAAGACAATTGTGAAGGAAAAACTTGCGAAGGTGATTTTGATGCGCGTAGGTGTTCATGAGGATATGCCTGCGGAGACGCTTTCGGAGGTCGAAAAAAAGAGGATTGCTGCTGAACTGAAGGCTTTTTCACTGCATGTGACGGGTCTGAAAGGATGGAAAGAGGCTCAGGTGACCTGCGGCGGCGTTGCTTTGGACGAGATCGGCGCAGAGACGATGGAATCCTCATTAGTGCCGGGGCTGTATTTCAGCGGTGAGGTTTTGGACTATGCAGGACCGTGCGGCGGATTTAATCTCCACCATGCCTGGCTGACAGGCGTGCGGGCAGGCAGAGCGATGGCAGAAAGCCTTAAAAGAGAAATAAAATAAAAGAGGAAGACTATGTACAGGATTCATCAGATAAAGCTGAAACCGGGTGAGAGCAAAGAAAAATTGCCGGAAAAGATACTGAAAAAGCTCGAAAGAAGCGATTTAATGATTCAAAACTGGAAAATTGTGCGCGAATCCATCGATGCCAGAGATAAAAATAACATTTTTCTGGTGTATTCGGTGGATTTTACGGCTGTTTTCAGAAAAAATCCGAATAAAAGGGCGCGCCTTGCATCAAATGATAAGATAAAGTTAGAGATTGCGCCGACGCAAATCTATCAGCTGCCGAAGCCGGGCGAAGCTGCAGAAACCGGGGCAGACGAAGACGCAGGAGCTGCGGCGGATGCAGTGCCCAAAGTGACTCCGAGGCTGCATAGCCGTCCGGTTGTAATTGGTTTCGGACCTGCCGGAATGTTTGCGGCATTGATACTGGCGCAGGCAGGCTATGCACCGATTGTGCTTGAAAGAGGTCAGAATGTAGAAAAACGAACGGAAAGCGTCAAAAAATTCTGGGAAGAAGGCGTTTTGAACCCACAGTCCAATGTGCAGTTCGGCGAGGGCGGAGCGGGCACCTTTAGTGACGGAAAGCTGACAACGGGAATTAAAGATATGCGAATCGCGAAGGTTTTGACGGAGCTGGTCAGGGCCGGAGCACCGGAAGATATTCGATATAAGCAAAAGCCGCATGTGGGGACAGATGTGCTGCGAAAAGTCGTAAAGTCCGTCAGAGAGAAAATTATACGGCTTGGCGGCGATGTCAGGTTCAACACACAAGCAGTCGGATTTATTGTTGAAGGAGGGAAGCTTTGTGGACTGAAACTCGCTTCCGTCGATGGAAGCGGTAATTATGCGGCGGAAGAAATCCTGGCTTGTGAGACTGCGATTTTCGCAATCGGACACAGCGCCCGCGATACTTTCCGCATGCTGCACGAAAGCGGCATACAGATGCAGCAGAAGCCGTTTTCCATCGGTTTTCGGATTGAACATCCGCAGGATTTAATCGACAGGGCGCAGTATGGAGCGACCGCGCACAGCCTCGGACTTCCGCCCGCGGAATATAAGCTGAATCATCGCTGCGAGAACGGGCGCGGTGTTTATACCTTCTGCATGTGTCCGGGCGGTGAGGTCGTAGTCGCATCCTCACAAAACGGCGGCGTGGTGACAAACGGCATGAGCTATCGCGACCGCGCAAGCGGAACGGCAAACAGCGCACTGCTCTGCGATGTCCGGGTTTCGGATTTTGAATCGGAGCATGTACTGGCAGGCGTGGAATTTCAGGAAAAGTATGAGCGCCTTGCTTTTGAAAACGGGGGAGGAGGCTATCGTGCGCCGAAGGCGTCATGGGGTGCTTTGCGCGACGGTAAGGCACCTGCGGTTGAAAACTCTCTGCCCGATTTTGCGATGCAGGCATTTAGGGAGGCGATGCCGTATCTGGGGCGGAAGCTGAAAGGCTTTGACGACGACGGCGCGGCGGTGACAGCGGTGGAAACCAGAAGCTCTTCACCTGTGCGGTTTGCCAGAGACGAAAACTATGAGGGCAGCATAGGAATGCAGACGCTTCACGGATTTTACCCTTGCGGTGAGGGAGCAGGCTATGCAGGAGGCATTACATCGGCGGCCGTCGACGGAATTCGGGTGGCAGAATCCATAATCAGGCGATTTTTGCCGTCGGAAATGTGAAAAACGGATGAGCGTGAGCAGAATAATACAGAATATTCGACGGGCAGGGCTTGAAAGCTTTGCCCGTTTATGATACAATAAATCATTAGTAGATTTTACGCGAAATTGTTAAAATTTCAACGAAAGAGGGCAGACATACATGAGTCAGAAAGAGAAGATTATCAACATAGCTGTGATTGCGCACGTCGATGCCGGAAAGTCCACTTTGGTCGATGCTTTCCTGAATCAAAGCGGCGTATTCAGAGCGAATGAAGAGGTTGTCGACTGCGTTATGGACAGCGACGACATCGAAAGAGAAAGAGGAATTACAATTTATTCCAAGAACTGCTCTATTATGCACAATGACGTAAAGATTAACATAGTAGATACACCGGGCCACGCGGACTTCAGCTCCGAAGTGGAACGAATTATGAAAACGGTGGATACGGTAATTCTTTTGGTCGATTCGAGCGAAGGCCCGATGCCGCAGACCAGATTCGTACTGAAGAAGTCTTTAGAGCAGGGCATTAATCCGATTTTGTTCATTAACAAGCTGGATAAGAAGGATGCAAGAATCGATGAGGTTGTGGATGAGGTTTATGAGCTGTTCATGGATCTTGAAGCGACAGACGAGCAGCTGGATTTCCCGATTCTTTACGGAATCGCGCGTCAGGGCATTGCAGTCAGAGACCCGAAGGAAGTGGAGGGCGTGCTGGTTGGAGAAGGTGATGCGAAGATTAAGAAAAGTCCTGCGGGATACGGCGGACTGGATCTTACACCGCTGTTCGATACGATTATCGAGCACTGCAGCCCATATCCGGATTTGAACGACGAACCGCTGCAGCTTCAGGTATCGACGCTGGCATATGACGACTATATCGGAAGACTTGGAATCGGCAGAATTACCAAGGGCGTCATCAAGGAAGGCCAGACGGTGGCGGTTGCCAAGGCGGACGGCTCCATCGTGCAGAGAAAGGTGAATCAGGTCTTTGTATACAGAGGCTTGAAGAGAACTTCAGTTCCGGAAGCACAGTGCGGCGACATCGTCGTAATTTCAGGAATTTCCGACATCTCCATAGGAGAAACGGTATGCGACCCGAAAGATCCGCAGCCAATGGAAATGATCCATATCGAAGAGCCGACGCTTTCCATGAACTTCATGGTAAATAAGTCACCTTTTGCGGGGAAAGTCGGAAAATTCGTAACAT